>JBAQYH010000739.1:0-5493 GCA_049299935.1 Methylobacter sp.
ATGCTTGTCACGGCAGATAATGTTGAGGGCTTTTCATCAGCCATTGTCAATCTGCTTTCAAACCCTGATCGCTTTAATTTAATGAGACAAGCGGCGCAAAAAGCAGCTCAGGAAAAATTTACGTTACAACGCATGATTAACGATTATGAGCAGTTGTTTGCAGAAGAAGACAATTGGTTTGCGCTAGCACAACGCAATATCGCCGGGTGGTCTTTAGAAGTGCTGAGAGAACTGATACATAAAAATCCCGATGGCACTTTTAGATTTAAAAGGAAGCTTAGCACTTTAAAAAACGTCATAATTCCAAATCATTCCAATCAGATAAAATAAAGCAATTAGTACATACCTAAATGTCACTAAATAAAGAATCAGCCCAAACGACAGTTTTGTTTGTTGATAAAAGCCGTGCTTTTGCAGGCGCGGAAAGGAGTCTTTCTGTAGTTGTTGAGCACCTTGATAAAGCAAGATTTCGACCCATAATAGTCGCTGATTATCCACTTTTACATCATAAAGAATATCAGAAATCTTGCGCTGAAGTAAAATGTCGCGCGAATAATTTAAAATGGTGGATGGGCACAGACCGCTGGAAGCGCCCACCCCGTGGCACTGATGCTTTTAAGCGTATTATATTTGCCCATAAATTAAAACGACTAATGGCGGATTCAGGTGCTAAAATTCTTCATGTCAACTTGCTTAGTCGAGATTCTTGGGTTGATCTTGTGACAGCAAAAATAATGGGGGTACGCACCGTTGGGCACGTGCGTTCTTTACTTTCACAAAGGTATTTAAACAACCATTGTTTAAAATATTGCGATTCAGTCATCTGCATTTCTGATTATGTTACTAATGAAATCTCAAAATTAACTAGCATTTCAAAAATTATAAAGATTTACAATCCTATCCCCTTGATTAAATGCGCCCGCCCTGAAGAAAAAGATACTGCCAAAAAAGATTTGAACATAAATCCTGACAAAGATGTTATCAGTTCCGTTGCAATGCTTGATCCCCGTAAAGGGCATGATATTGCAATAACCGCTTTTGTAAAAATAGCACAATATTGCCCGCAATCGATACTGCTGATTGTAGGTGGAAGCTATTCTAATCGAACCAGTACAGTATTTGATAGGCTAAAACAATTAGCGCGTGATCTCGGGATAAGTGAGCGAATTAAATTCACCGGCTTTGTTGATGACATGCGAAATATTTATTTAGCATCTGACATTGTCCTTGCACTTTCAAAAGACGGTGAAGCTTTCGGCCGGGTTGCTGTAGAATCTGGAGCGTATGGCTGCGTAACTGTTGCAACTGCCGTTGGCGCCACACCGGAACTTATTATTGATGGGCAAACAGGATTTCTCGTGTCGCCCAATAATCCCAATGCAGTTGCTGAAGTCTGTGTGCGTGTTTTAAATGATGCAACCTTAGCAAAAAATATTGGAATAGCGGCAAAAGAACATGTTGAAAAAAAATTTAATCCAGAAATCATCACACGCCAAGTGGAAGCCGTGTATGAGAGGCTATTGCAAAAATGATCAACATTTTTTACTGCTTTAATTATGCTTATTAAGAAATTTATTTATCAGATATGGCAAGTGCTGAATAAGAGCATTTGGCGGTTATGCGGAGGAAGACAAGAAAAAGCGATGGGCCTTTCACTTAATTTGCATCCCGATACAGTCTGGCCGGGTCGGCGCGGCTTGTGTCTTCCGAATGGCGATTGTCGCTCAAAAATTGTTGCATATGCAGATTATGTCCAGGCGCATGCAGTTTGCAATGCGATTGGTAGCATACCAAATCCTGTGATCATCGACGTCGGTGCACATCATGGCGAATATGCAGTTTTACTCGGCGGTTTGATAAAACACAGTAATCGTGGTGGGGTGTTGCTTGCCATTGAACCCGATGCATCAAATATTACCATTCTCAAAGAGAATGTTCAGCGCAATAATTTACAGGACATTGTCAATGTGGTTGAATGCGCCGTGTCTGATTTTGCGGGTGAGATGGATTTTGTTTCCCAAGGGACGCAAGGCCATTTACTGCCTGAAAATCGAGAAGGCAAAGGTGGCGTATCTTGTAAAATTAAGGTTGAAACACTGCACGATATTATTTGCTGCTTTAATTTGATAAAGGTTGACCTTCTGATGATTGATGTCGAAGGCGCGGAACTTCCTGTTTTACGGGGCATCCCATGGGAAATAATGAAGCCGTCGATGATTTTGTGTGAACTCCACCCTTACAATTGGCCTATTTTCGGTTATACGGGAACAGAGATGGCTGAGTTTCTTAAAGAGCATAACTATCGTTGTCTTGATATGTACCTGCATGAGCATAGTCATTTCGATAGTCCTCATTATGTAGGTCCCTGTTTGTTCCTGTCAAGATAAACCACCCAAATTGGCTGAGCAATGGATAACGCGATACGTTCCATAGATAAAAAAGCTATGATTGCCATCCCTTGTCTGCTTCGCGGCGGGACAGAACAGCAGACACTCATGCTGGTGAAGGCGCTTGTTGAGATGGGTTATCGGGTCGGGCTAGCTTGTTATTTTGAATATGATGAAACAATGGTCACCGACTTTAAGCTGGCAGGCGCAGATGTTTTTCTTTTGAATTGGCCGCGCGGTGGTATTGGCGCCATGAAATTCGTCCGTCAGTTGTCGGCGGTCTTCCGCGAAAAATCACCTGATGTCGTGCACATTCAATATATGGCACCGGGGCTTTTGCCGATTATCGCAGCTAAATATGCGGGTGTGCCTGTTGTTCTGGCAACGGTTCATTATCCGGGAACTCCACACGGTTTTGTGGCACATCTGCTTCTGCGCTTCGGCGCACATTTAACTGATTGCTTTACCTGCGTTTCTGAAGCGGCCGAAAAATCGTGGTTCGGTGATTCTTTTTTACTCAACCCGTCTAATTCAGATAATTTGATTTCGCGTAGGCATTTAACCATTCCCAATGCGGTTGATATTGCGGCAATAGACAAAGCGTTTACTGAAAAAACACAGGATATTTCAGAAATTGCCAAGCGATTTAAAGGTAAAACGGTTATTGGCGCGGTAGCACGGCTGAGCAGTGAAAAAGGTGCGGATATCTTGCTTAAAGCTTTCGCCGTTGCGCGAAAGACGATGCCCGATGTTCACCTTTTAATTGTTGGGGATGGACCGCAGAAAGATTATCTTCAAAAGCTGACTATTGATCTGGGCATTGCTAATGCCTGTACATGGTCAGGGCGGCTACCGTGGAATACGGCAATGCGTTACTTGAGTATGATGGATATTGTTGTTGTGCCCTCGCGCTTTGAGGGTTTTGGTCTGACCGCCATTGAAGCAATGGCCTGCAGAAAACCGGTTATTGCCAGCCACGTTGACGGATTGGCTGAAATAATTAATGATACTCTAAACGGTTTTCTGAGACCGTCTGAAAATATAAAAAGTTTTGCTGATTGCATAGTTGAACTAGTTAAAGATGAAAAAAAGAGAAAGTCTATAGGTGAAGCTGCAAGAAATTGTGTAGAGAAGAAATATGCATATCCGATGTTTAGGGTGAGGATAAGGGCGCTGTACGAGGCTGTTGAACGGAGAACGGAGGACAGAGGTCGGCGGTCGGAGATCAGAGGACTAAAGGTTATTAGAAAAAGATGAATATGCCGGGGAATGAGATAAAGAATATAACGCCCGCGAATGAGCCGCTGGGTGAAGTCACTTATTATGATGAGTATCAGGGTTTTCACGGTATGAACCGCTTTATGCTGATGCTTATCATGGCGGCGATGATTCCATGGCTCGTCGGCGGTTATGAAATTTTCAGTTTTAACATAACGGGTTGGGCATGGGTTATCCCGCTGGTCATTTCCGGTCTGATTTGCCTAAAATATATCCGCCACATTACATTCCCTCTCCGTTTATGGATTTTATGGATAAGCTTACTGGTCATATACTGGTACTTCGGGCGTAATAATCTGAATGCTCTTCAAAGTTTATTTCAAATGCTTTCACCTATCGTTATCGGGTGCGCGGCCTCAACGTTTCGTTCCGATAACTGGCAACTGGAAAATATCATTCATTGGCTTACCCGTTTTGCCATCATTGCATGGGTGCTTCTGATTATCCGCGTGCCGATGATACTGACAGGCGCGTTGCCGGGGCACGGTTTTATGGCGGCCGAAATGATTGGCCTTTTGCTGATGGGTGCCTGTTACGCTTCTTTTTATGCCTGCGGCAGCCACCACCATCTCTATTATTATTTTTCAATGCTGGCTATTACTGTTGTTGCTTTAGTCCGCGGCCCGATGGTCGCTATGCTTTCATGCATGCCTTTGACTCTCGCACCGATGGGCTTAAGAAAAAGAATTCTTATGATAACAGTTTTGCTAATTTTCGGAATCGTCATTTTTAACACCGACCGTGTTCAGCAGAGAATGTTTCAATCAGGTAGTGGTGAAGTGTCTGGTTTGCGTTTAGATAATCCTGATTTTAAAACGACTGCAAGGAAGGTGATGTGGGATATACTTCTGCTGGGCGTTCAAGAGGAACCTTTTTTCGGCAACGGTTGGAATACACACCGCGAGGCCCTTCTCCGTTCGGGTTTTCAGATGTATGCACCACATAACGATTGGTTAAAGCTATGGCATGACATAGGGGCAATTGGCATTGGACTCTACGCGCTTACAATGCTCCTGCAAATTTTCTTTCTTGTAAGGATTGCCAGTAGTTCAACAGGCCCTCATCAAATGCTTGCCTATGGTGCGGCCACGGCATTTATTCCCTACATGCTGATCATGTTCACGGATAACGTTGTTTTGTATGTTCAATTTTTCGGCAATCTGCATTTTGCGCTGATTGGCATTGTTTACGGCGCCGTAATCAGTAATGAGAGTTCCGCAAATGCCTAATACACCGGTATTTTTCTCTGTTGTGATACCACTCTATAATAAAGAAGCAACGGTTGAACGCGCCATTAAATCGGTGTTGAATCAAACCGTGCAGGATTTTGAAATTGTGGTGGTCAATGATGGTTCAACAGATAAAGGCCCTGATGTCGTTTCAGCAATCAATGATCCCCGCATACGGCTAATTGACCAGGATAATCAGGGCGTGTCTGCCGCCCGCAATAAAGGCATTGCCGAAGCACGAGGCCCATGGATCGCTTTTCTAGATGCGGATGATTGGTGGCAACCAAATTTTCTTGAAACTATAAATCGACTAATAACTCTTTCAGTAGATATTGTTCTTTGTGCAACGGCGTATCAATATTACGTTGAGCAAAATGGTAATGCAAATATAGCCTATCCGCGCTTGACGAATATACCGAAAGAGCTCTGGGAAGGAATTTTGGAAGATTATTTTGCAGCATGTATAAAATCTGATTCTCCTGTTTGGACAAGTGCGGTCGCAGCTAAAAAAACGGCACTCGAAGCAGTGGGCGGCTTTGAAGAAGGTCTGCAAGAAGGGGAAGATCTTCTGACATGGGCGAAACTGGCCTGCAAAGGAA
>JBAQYH010000740.1:0-7306 GCA_049299935.1 Methylobacter sp.
CAGGGCAATCGCGCTTAAATTATTCCGATGACACGAAGTAAATAATCATTGTCCCATCCGGCCTTTAATCGTTTGATCTTGATGCCGACCTTAGAAGTTTTTTCAGCCTTGATCAGATTCAGGGCAATATGCCGGATAACAGCTAAGTTTTCAGCACTATGCCCTTTGCGAGTCCGGTTGCTGTCTTCATCGAAGGCAATATCCAAAACCCAATGAAGATTGTTTTCTATTGACCAATGCGCCCGTACCACGCGTTCTAATCGCTTCGGATCGTTCGCATCAAGACTGCTGATGAAATAGCGTGTTTCCTCAGTCACCTTGTCACCGATTTCTCTTTTTGAGGTGACGGCGATAATGCTTTGCAAGCCTTTCCAGTCATGTCGCTTTTGTAGCCAAGCTATATCGGCTGTCGCACGAATGGTGCGTGTTTCAATCCGACCATGCTCACCATCATAGCTAACAGAGGCAACTGCCGGCGCTAAAGACGAGGTGAAAAAGGTTTTAACATCGTCATGCAAGTTGCCTTGATTGCCTTTCAGGCTAAACACATAGTCACCGCCTTGCTGTTTAATCTGTTTGGCTATTTTCTTTTGGCAACCCATCGCATCGATAGTAATCACTGCCCCTGCTATATCAAGCCGTGACAGTAATTTTGGAATGGCCGTGATTTCATTCGATTTATCATCGACTTTAACTTGGCCTAAAACCAGGTTATTTTGGTGTGCCCAAGCGCTGACCATATAAATAGCTGCTTTTTTTGAAGCCTTGTCTAAACTGCGCCTTAAGCACTTGCCATCAATCGCAATCACTTCGCCTTCGGTTATGTTGGCTATATCAGCAACCCAACGGGAAAAACAGACGCTAAACTGGTCAGTATCAATGGCGGCATAAACTTCACCGAAGGTGTCGTGCGACGGTATACCATTTTCTAAGCCCAGCAATTCAGTGAACCACTCCTCTTTTGCCAGACCAAATTCTTCAACAGCAACCCAGTTATCAGCTCCACAAATCATTGCACAGATGCTAATAAAGAAAATATCTTGCAGCTGATGCTTCTTTTGCCTGTTTACTCTGGGGTCTGTAATGCTTGAAAAGTGATGAATAATAGAAGGTGTTGGTTTTGCTATCATTGAAAATCAAAATGATAGACTTATTACCTCATCTAAATTATATTTTCAAGCTCTTTTAAGCGCGATTGCCCTGCCTGGCGCAGTGTGGTCTATTTGTCCAAACGGCAGCATCCATATATCATATGAGCTCTTTATTTGTGTGTAACTATATAAATTACACATCTATTCAGATACGCTCCTGAGACTTTCACCTTAGATTTATTTATGAATATCGGCAAACTGTACATTATTTCCGCCCCGTCCGGCGCCGGTAAAACCAGCCTGGTTAAACAACTGGTTGCCGATTTGGATGGCCTGACCGTATCCGTCTCCCACACCACCCGCCAGATGCGGCCTGGCGAAATACACGGCAAGGATTATTACTTTGTCACTGTCGCCGATTTTCAAGCCATGCAGGAAAATCAGGCGTTTCTTGAACATGCCCAGGTTTTCGATAATTTTTACGGTACGGCGCAAAAGACCGTGGAAGACAACCTGAATCAGGGCTTGGATGTGATTCTTGAGATCGACTGGCAGGGGGCGGAGCAAATCAAAAAACTGCTGCCGGACAGTCTTTCGATTTTTATCCTGCCGCCATCGACGGAAGTGCTGTTGCAGCGGCTCAGAAACCGCGGACAGGATGATGAACAGATCATTGCCCGCCGCATGCGCGATGCGGTGACCGAAATGAGCCACTATAACGAATTCGATTATCTGGTGGTCAACGATGCGTTTGAACAGGCGCTGACTGAGTTGAAAAGCATCATCATCGCCAACCGGCTGACTCGGCAGCGCCAAGCGCATAAGCTGGAACCTTTATTGGCATTGCTGATTAGGTAGCGCTTGCTTAGGATTTGGACCAGAATAACTTCCCGAAACTTGAACTTATCGTTCCCACGCTCCGCGTGGGAATGCAGTCTGAACCGCTCTGCGGTTCGGGACGCCGGAGCGTCCCTCACTGGGTTACCACGCGGAGCGTGGGAACCATAAGAGGAAGTTATTTTTTGCCAAATCCTTACCCTGTTTCCGATCGTTAACCCGCCGGAATGCGCTAACGATAAAGATACATCTATTGCTCTAGCACCCAGTCAGTATTGATATGCCGCGTAAAAATCGTTTGACTCAGCGTAAATCCGCTCATCCTTCGACAAGCTCAGGACGAACGGATTCACTTTTACCTGGCAAAACAAGAATAACCGGGTATTAGGATAACCGCTATTCAACGCAAACCTCGGCGGTGAGCGTAAAACCTAAAAACAAAACCCAGTTAAGGAGTGCCAACCATGGCTTTAGTGTCATTGCGACAAGTTTTGGATTATGCAGCGGAGCATGGTTTTGCCGTTCCCGCATTCAACGTCAGCAACATGGAGCAGGTCCAGGCCATCATGCAAGCGGCGGATGCCTGCGACAGCCCGGTGATTATGCAAGGCTCGGCCGGCGCGAATCGTTATGCCGGCGAGGTGTTTTTACGGCATTTGATTCTGGCCGCCGTTGAACAATATCCGCATATCCCGGTCGTCATGCACCGGGATCATGCGCCCACCCCCGACATTTGCGCACAAGCCATTCAATCCGGCTTCAGTTCGGTGATGATGGACGGCTCGTTGCTGGAAGATATGAAAACGCCTGCCGGTTTTGACTATAACGTCGACGTTACCCGCACCGTGGTCAAAATGGCGCATGCGTGCGGCGTATCGGTTGAAGGCGAAATCGGTTGCCTGGGTTCATTGGAAACACAAAAGGAAGCGCTGGATCATAGCCGGTTGCTGACCGATCCTGATGAAGCGGTTGAGTTCGTCAGGCAAACCCAAATCGATGCGTTAGCGGTCGCCATCGGCACCAGTCACGGCGCTTATAAATTCAGCAAACCGCCCACCGGCGAAGTGTTGGTCATCAGCCGTTTAAAAACCTTGCAGCAACGCCTGCCGAACACCCACTTCGTGATGCACGGCTCCAGTTCCGTACCGCAAGACTGGCTAAAAATTATCAACGAATACGGCGGCGATATTCCTGAAACCTATGGCGTTCCGGTGGATGAAATTGTGGAAGGGATTAAATACGGCGTCCGTAAAGTCAATATCGATACCGACTTACGCATGGCTTCTACCGGCGCTATTCGCCGCTATGTAGCCCAACCCGAAAATGCATCGGATTTGGACGCACGCAAGATCTACCAAGCCGCCAGGGACGCGATGCAAGCGCTGTGTCAGGCGCGTTATGAAGCCTTTGGTTCTGCCGGACACGCCGGTAAAATTAAAGCCGTTCCGTTGAGTGAGATGGCTAGGCGTTATCGGTAGGATAAGCGTGGGCAAACGGGCGAGTAGTAATGACTAAAGTCATGTAGGCCGGGCATAAACAGCATGCCCGACCGGGCTGGTTTGCTACGGCACAAGTGAAAATATATGAGCAGATACCGGTTTATCATGAATATGAAGACGATTGTGCGCGATGCCCTCCCGAAGAGCGCCGGATTTCACGGCGACGCCTTCGCTGGCAAGGTTGCCAACGGCTACTACGATTTCAACGCGATGCAACCCGAGTTGGTGAAACGCGTGAGCGGAAAGTGCTTGCACACAACGAGACGCGATCCCCTGACGCTGCCTTGATTGGCGTACCCAGTAACCGAGGTTACAAAACTTGTGCTGTTGCCTGATTTCATTGAGACCCGCACCACCAAGAAAATCGCCAGAGTCTTGGCAAAAAATGCCGTATTCGAATGCGGTGCCTGCTTCTCGCGCAGTGCGGCAGGTAGCAAACCATTCGAGAGCGTGATTAGTACTGTAGTCGCTAGAACACCATGGCATCCAACGACCTACTGTTCCAACGGATTCGAGCGCTGCGGAGGAAAATGCCTCAGCGTCTGAGTCAGAAAATGGCCTAAGAACCAGACCTGCGAAGGTAATTGTGGGTGATTTCATGAGATTGGTTAACGTAGAGTTAACCGGCGCGGCACGGAAGGCTGAAAAAACAAAACCGCATTATAACCGCGCTCCGGTTGAGCGCCATGTTAGCGGTTTTTGGGCCAACGTCTCGGATTACGGGCATCATGTAACACAGCCAAAATATGTATGAGATTGCCCCGTACTGCATAAAACAAACCGTAAGGGAATCGCGGAAGGAGAGCTCGGCGAACATTGGGAATTACCTCAGCATAAAGCAGAGGCGCTTGCTCTAGCCGCTTTAGCTGTAACTCCATTGCGGCGATAAACTCTTCACCGAGACCGGGACTTTGCAATTCATACCACTCTTGAGCTTCGCCAATTTCACGCAATGCTCGCGAAGAAAATTTTAGGCGGAACGCCATGAGCCATCTTTAAGGCAGGATTTCACCTGCTCCCAAGAATAACCAGCTTCCGGGTTTGCCTCAAACTCTGCCATCCGTGCTTCGAGCTCAATCTTTAGTTCAGGCGAAATCTCAACGGCTTCAGGCACCGCTGCAACGCTGTCCCAGATAAGCTCAACAAGACGAATACGCTCTTGTATCGGAAGCGCAAGAATATCGGAAATAGAAATATTGTTCATGTCGGACATTGTACCCCTTTTCAGAAAACACGCTAACGTAGGTAACCGCTAACGTAATGTATATGACATCAAGTGTCCAATAATCCTATGCATTTGTCGTATAACTCCAGTTGTTTATGATTAAGCAATTGATTTTATGTCTGTCCTTGAATCCAACGTTGATAAATACGACATCCAGCCGGAATCTAATAAAGAGGCTATATCTTCCCTGATAACCAAATTCTAAGCAACAAACTCTGGATTTCTATCAGCCTCTCTTTAGTTGGTCTGGAATGCGACACTAACCTGCCAATCAAAGGACTGCCCGTTCAGTCTGCTCAGGGCCGGTTTTTGCCTGTTGGCTGAATAGCTCAAACCGGCCAAAATCAAACAGTCGAATTTATGCCGAATCACCCCACAGGCTCATGCCACCACTACCCGATTCCGGCCATTGTGTTTAGCCTGATATAAGCAAGCATCAGCTTTATATAACAAGGTGGACATATGTTGATCTTGATCCGGCATGCAGGACGCCACACCGATGCTGACGGTTACAATCGGCATCGGTGTATTCCGGACGTGAGGAATTCGCTTACTCTCGATAGTGTGCCGTATTTTCTCTGCAATCTTAGCCGCAGCCGGCGCATTTAGGCCGGGCAAGATTACGGCAAACTCCTCTCCGCCATAACGCGCTGCCAAGTCGCCGACACGCTGCACCGACGAATTTAAAATCTCCGCCACTCGCTGAAGACACTCATCCCCAGCCTGATGCCCATATTGATCGTTATATTGCTTAAAATAATCAATGTCGATTATCAGCAGTGCCAAGGGTTGGCGTTCACGAATAGCCCGCAGCCATTCAATATTCATAGCAATATCATACTTGTGCCGATTAGCAATGCCGGTCAGGGCATCTGTTTCGCTCAGTTGCAGCAACTTGATGTTCAATGCGGAGAGCTCAGCGGTACGTTCGGCAATCTGCTTTTCCAATTCATGGTGATATTGGGCTCGCAGATGCTCTGCCTCTTTCTGGACAGATACATCGCGCACGAAGGTAATGACCTCATCGACGGTAAAAGGCGCTACCCTGGCTTCAAACCACTTTTCTTTGCCATTTATCGGCAGAGAGTAATTCAATTCCTGCATCGCAGACTGATCAAGAGCATCCGCAAAAGCTTTCATGAACTGATCTGTGATCGGCTTGGGCAGTATCTTTTCTATATTTCTATGAAGGCTAATTTCCGTGGTAGCAAAAGCTATATCTGAATCAGGCATATGGATAAATAAGATCTCGCCTGATCTATGGTTTAGGAAAAAGAGGTCGGGCATAGCGTTGATAAGCGCCCGATTCATAGCTTCACTTTTTTTCAGGAATTCCTTTTCCTGGGCGAGTGCTTCGGTGCGAAGGGTGACCTGCCGTCGGAGCATGCGATTCCAAATAAGGATCACTGCAATGCCCGTAAAAATGACGCCAAGCACGCTGCCCAAAATCATCCAAAATCGCCGGTCGGAAAGGATGCTTTGCCGGGATGTATTGATCCAGCGATTTTGAATCTCTTGCCGCTCTTCATCCGTAATCGCAGCAAGTCCTTTTTCAAGGATACTGTACAACACAGGTTCGTCTATTGAAGCGCCCATCGAAAGCCGAATATCGAAAGGCGCTTCGCCGGCTACACGGAGATTGGTGATTCCCTTCTGCGAGATTAAATAGGACGCTGTCGCAAGATCAATAACGGCGGCATCGGAACGTCCGAAAGATACGTTCAATAATGTAGTGAGATCGTCAGCAACCAAATCGGGGGTAAAACCGGGATTTTTGTTGGTAAGATATTCGGTAACGGCATATTTCTTTACCAAGGATACTGTCATTCCCGATAGATTTTCCTCGCGTATCTGACCTGAACGATCCTTTCTGACGATAAAAACGTTAGGCACGGAAATAAAAGAATTCGTCAAATTTAAGAATGTAGATCGCCAAGGCGTTTGGGTGACGGCATTGACGATCTGCACTTCGCCGCCACGAACTTTATTGAAAATATCGTCTAAGGATGAAAAACGTCTTTGTTTGAAGTCGACGCCAAGTTTTGATTCGAGCAAGCGCATGTAATCGTTGGCGAGGCCTGCGGGCTGGCCCGATGAATCGATAAATATGAATGGAGCGTAACCCGTCTCGATTGCAAGGACAATGCG
The DNA here is from genome assembly GCA_049299935.1 of Methylobacter sp. Lineage (GTDB taxonomy): Bacteria > Pseudomonadota > Gammaproteobacteria > Methylococcales > Methylomonadaceae > Methylobacter_A. The sequence goes on from JBAQYH010000740.1 coordinate 6,801, forward strand.
CGATTGGTTGCCCGTAAGCCAGAGACGCTCCTCGGGGGACAATATTTCGTTGGTGGTACTACCGCTGGCAGTGTCATCAACGAAAAGGCTCAGCAGAGCGCAGATTAAAGCGAAATAGCGTATTTTCTGGCCTCAATAGCCTGAGGGTTTATCGATGAGGATACTTGATTGAATCATAATCATCCTCTTATGGACTTTTACTTTACGATGATCCATAAAAATACACAAGATAAAGTAAACGAAGCTTTCTTTGGACCAATTTGAGGTTGTCGTGGCTGACTCCTTGTTTGAGCATAAGCCATGTAGGGCGGAAGCCAAGTTCAAAGCTCCGTTCATGGCGGATTGCTGCGCGAAGCCGCCGTATGGGGCATGTTGCTCCGTACGGCTCCTACAATGATTAATCTAATGACAGTGATGCTGGCAAGGGAGCAATAAATAGCTGATGTTACGCACGGATGGTATTTCTCCCGTTTGCCGCGCCGAGCACCGGAGCTTTTATCGAGATT
>JBAQYH010000741.1:0-4471 GCA_049299935.1 Methylobacter sp.
GTCCAGGATTTAGCGACTTGATCGTTCCCCGCGCCGAAGCGGCGTTGCGGGACAGCGATGTGATCGTGGCTTATGACCTGTATTTGCGTTGGATTGAGCCCTGGATAACCGGCAAGGAAATCCACACGCCGCCGCTGACCCAGGAACGCGAACGCGCCTTGTTGGCGATTGAAAAAGCCCGCGGCGGCGCTAAGGTCGCGCTGATTTCCAGCGGCGACATCGGCATTTATGCGATGGCGGCGCTGGCTTTCGATGAAATGCGCGAAGATGACGACTATGACGTCAACGTGATACCCGGCATTACGTCCGCCAATGCCTGCGCCTCGTTATTGGGCTCGCCGTTGTCGCACGACTTTGCGACGCTGAGCCTGTCCGATCTGCTGTGCCCCTGGGACTGGATTGAGCAGCGCGGACGGCATATCGCCCAAGCCGATCTGGCCTGTGTGTTGTACAACGTGCAAAGCGCCGGCCGCCAGGAAGGGGTGTACCGCATCCTCAACATCATGCTTGAATCGAAATCGCCGAAAACGCTGTGCGGCGTGATACACAATGCCTATCGGCCCGGCCAGAAAGTCAGCATTCACCCTCTTGAGGACCTGCTGTCTTTGCAGTTCGACATGCTGACCACGATCGTGATCGGCAACCGTTTTACCCAGCGCAAACGCGGCTTTATTTTTACGCCGCGCGGCTACAATAACTGGGATAACCCCGACGTAGTGGCAATCCCTTGTGGTTGCCCTGAACTGCCGAAACAAGCGCTATGGGTTTTTTCCGGCACCAGCGACGGCAACGCATTGGCTAACGAACTGGCACAGCAAGGCTATCCGGTCGTGGTGTCCGCGGCGACGGAATACGGCGGCGAGGTTGCGGCCCGGCATTGTTCAGGCGTGTCGGTCTGGGCCGGGCATCAAGGCGTCGAGGCGCGAAAACAGGCGCTAAGCCAAAATCAGGCGCGGGCAATTGTCGATGCAACGCATCCTTACGCCAAACTGATCTCGGAACAATTGATGGGCTTGTCGAAAAGCTTGAATATCCCTTATCTGCGCTATGAGCGGCCTAGTTCCGTAGGATGTGCTGAACGCAGTGAAGCGCATCTTTCTGATAATGATGCGCTTCCTTCGTCAGCATATCCTACATATTCTTTACAACAAGCTGCCGAACAAGCCATTAAAAATGGCCAACGTATTTTCCTGACTACCGGCTCCAAGGATTTGGCGACTTTTCTGCAAGCTCCGGGAGCCGCCGAACGCGAATGGTTTGTACGGGTAACGCCCGAGCCTGAATTCATCCAACGGGCCATCGACCTGGGTGTGCCGCGCAGCCATATTTGCGCGATGCAAGGGCCGTTCTCGGAAGCTTTCAACACAGCCTTGTGGCGGGACTTGAAAATCGATTGCGTGATCACCAAGGATTCCGGCGATGCCGGCGGCTATCAAGCGAAAGTGGCGGCGGCACAAGCGCTGAACATCCCGCTGCTGGTCATCAAGCGTCCGAAACTTGAATATCCGTTCGCCGCGTCAACTTTCGATGCGGTATTGCAGCAGTTACAAGCATGGAATATCAACGCATGATTCCGGTCACCATCGTTACCGGATTTCTCGGTTCCGGTAAAACGACCTTGCTGGGCAGCCTGATTAAAAGCAGGCAAACTCGCCGCCTTGCGTTATTGATCAATGAATTCGGCGAGGTTTCGATCGACGGTGCGCTGATTAACGACAGCATTGGCGATGACGAACATGTGCGGATTCATGATTTTCCTTATGGGTTGATTGCCTACGGCGATGACGAACACTTTATCCCGACCATGCAGGCCATCGCCGGGCGGCGGGCCAATGTCGATCATGTACTGATCGAAACCTCGGGGCTTGCGTTGCCTACTGCGGTCATGGAGCTGTTGCAGACGCCCGAATTGGCCAAGGATTTTATCCTGGATGCGACGCTGGCCGTCGTGGATACGCCGCTGCTGCTGTCCGACCAGTTTGACCGTGACTTAGGCCCGGACAGCCCTCACGCTGCCGTCCAGGATTCAGTCGCAGCCTTGTTTGAGCAGCAACTCGAATTTGCCGATGTGGTGGTGTTGAACAAAGTCGACGCGCTGGATGAAGAGGCTTTGTTACAAGCGGAACAACGGGTCCGCGAGCGTGCGCCGAACGTACGTTTTCTCGAACTCGCTTACAACGCACAGCTGGACATCCGGCTCGCCCTGGGCCTGCGGCTGCACCAGCCCGCCTTTACCGCGCACAATCACCGATTTACGCCGATACCCGGTTCCGATACGCCGACCTTGGCGAGCCATCTAAGACTGAACGGCCACGCCCATTCCGGTTTGGCGGGTCACAGTCACGGGCTGGCAACACACAAACATTTTCATGAACAGGATCCGGGCTGGCTGTCGTTCGTATTGCGCAGCCAGGAGCCGCAGCAGGCGGAAACGCTGAAACACGCGTTGATCGAGACGGCAAAAGCCGAACCTTTACTGCGCTGCAAAGGATTTATAGCGCTTGGCAATCAATCCGTTCTGGTACAAGGCGTGCGTACACGGGTGGTGATAAGCATTGATACAGTCAAACAATCGTCAAAAGATTCGGAGCTGGTTTTTATCGGTTATCACCTGAACCGTACTACCGTGGCGACGCTGTTATCCGAATTGACAGATACGGTCTGGAAATGACCCCGAATGCTAATTTTGTAAGACCACGGATGACAATGATTAAACGGGTTGTAAACGCTCAGTCCCCCTCTTTGTAAAAGAGGGGTTAGGGGAGATTTGTCTAAATAAATCCCCCTCAACCCCCCTTTTTCAAAGGGGGAAGTGAATGCTTATAACGGGGTTATTGTTTATCGGTATATATCCGTCAAATCCATATAATCTGTCGACTGCATTGATGCAAGAGCAATTACCGAGTGCTATTTTTAAACTTATGAACCTTCCAAAAACTCACTGCCCTGCCCTGTTCATCACCGCACCCGGTTCCAATCACGGCAAGACCACCATCACCGCCGCGCTGGCCCGCTATCATGTAGAGCAAGGCCGCAAAGTCCGCGTATTTAAATCCGGCCCCGATTTTCTCGACCCAATGATACTCGAACGCGCCTGCGGCCTGCCGGTGTACCAGCTCGATCTGTGGATGATGGGCGAAGCCGAATGCCGGCGACTGCTGTACGAAGCCGCGCTGGAAGCCGATTTGATATTGATCGAGGGCGTCATGGGCTTGTTCGATGGCGAGCCTTGCAGTGCCGATGTGGCCGAACTGTTCTCCGTGCCGGTGCTGGCGGTGATTAATGCAACCGGCACTGCCCAAACGCTGGGAGCAATCGCCTACGGGCTTGCCGGCTATCGGCCTAATCTATTATTCGCCGGTGTCTTGGCCAATAACGTCGCCAGCCCGCGGCATAACGAAATGATCATGCAAGGCATGCCGCCCGGCCTGCGCTACTTCGGCGGGATACCGCGCGACAGCCGGTTTGTGTTGCCCGAACGGCATCTGGGTTTGGTTCAGGCTGAGGAAGTGCACGATCTCGAAGCGCGGATGCTGGCTGCGGCAACGGCAATTGCGGCAACCGGTCTGGCTGACTTGCCGGAGGCCGTGAAATTCATATCACCCGATCAGGAAACACCGCCTCAGTTGCTGTCAGGCGTCCGCATCGGCATTGCCCGCGACACTGCGTTTTCGTTTATTTACGCGGCCAACCTGGATTTGCTGCGGGCGATGGGCGCTACGCTGGTTTTCTTTTCTCCGCTTGCCGATGCCACGCTGCCGGAGGTTGACAGCCTTTACCTGCCGGGCGGCTATCCCGAACTGCATTTGCAAACGCTACAGGATAACCGGGCGATGAAGTCGGCGCTGCAGGCGCATTTTCGGCAAGGCAAAGCCATTTACGCCGAATGCGGCGGCATGCTGTATTTGCTCGAATCGATCACCGATAAAGCCGGGAATCGCGGCGACATGGTCGGCCTGTTGCCGGGGCATGCTGTCATGCAAACCCGGCTGAAAGGCTTGGGCTATCAATCGGCGCCGATGCCCGGCGGCTTGTTGCGCAGTCATACTTTCCACCACTCCCTGATAAAAACACCGTTTGCGCCTATCGCATTTGGGGAACGGTTGCAGAACACTTCGGAAGGAGAAGCTATTTATCAATCGAATCGGTTAACTGCCAGTTACCTGCATTGCTATTTTGCGTCAAACCCCATTGCCGCTGCGCAATTGTTTTTCGGTTAGCAACGCTCAAGGCAGTCGCTCAACGGTCTGTACGATTATTTCGGCTACGAATTGCAGTTATAGGCTTCCAATGAAACGCGCGCGCCGTATTGCGTTGAAGAATTGTAACTATTCAGCATATAAAGAAATGGAACACAGATGACACGGATTAAACGGATAAACACGGATTTAAAAACTTGGCTTGGGCTGAAAATCCGTGTAAATCCGCCCTATCCGTGTCATCCGTGTTCTATTGGGAATACGCTGAATAG
>JBAQYH010000742.1:0-5283 GCA_049299935.1 Methylobacter sp.
CACCGAATACTGTACGGCAATGGAAGATCTCGCCGATGCCCAGCAGGTTTGCGATAAATTGGGCATAGAATTAAAAACGGTAAATTTTGCCGCCGAATACTGGGATGAGGTATTTGAAGTATTCCTGTCTGAATTTAAAGCCGGCCGAACCCCTAATCCCGATATTCTGTGCAACAAGCACGTCAAGTTCAAGGCCTTCCTGAATTATGCGATTGAAGACTTGGGAGCGGAGTATATCGCCACGGGTCACTATGCGCGCGTGGCGGAAAGAGACGGCGAATACTTTTTGTTAAAAGGCCTGGATCCGAATAAAGAGCAAAGCTATTTTCTTTACACGCTGGGACAAAAGCAATTGTCGCGCACGCTGTTTCCGATAGGTCATCTGCATAAACCCGAAATCCGGGCCATGGCCGAAAAAGCCGGTTTTGCCAACAGCCGCAAGAAAGACAGCACCGGCATTTGTTTTATCGGCGAGCGCAAATTCACCGAATTCCTGCAACGCTATCTGCCCACCCAACCCGGCGAGATGCGCACCCCGGAAGGCCAATATATCGGCAAACATCATGGTTTGATGTATTACACATTTGGCCAGCGCCAAGGCTTGGGCATAGGCGGTGTTAAAAATGCGCCGGATGAGCCGTGGTATGTGCTGGAAAAGGATTTGGTAAATAATATTTTGATCGTAGGGCAGGGCCACGATCATCCGCTGATGCTGCATAACACTCTGGAAGCCAGCCAACTGGACTGGTGCAGCAACCGGCCGTTAACTAAACCCATACGTTGCGCCGCTAAAACCCGCTATCGGCAGGCAGATCAAGCTTGTTATTTGGAACCGATAGGCGACGACCGATGCAAAGCTACATTTGACCAACCGCAACGGGCTATTACACCCGGCCAATCCGTCGTTTTTTACGATGGTGAAATATGCTTGGGTGGCGGGATTATTGAATCCAAGGCTTCAGTTTCTGCTTAAGCAAAGCTAACGAATAACAACATATACTAAAATACTCGGACAACCCCATGACTAATTTTGCCCTCACCGCTATTTCCCCTATCGACGGTCGCTATGCCGATAAAGTCGAAAAACTCCGCCCTATTTTCAGCGAATACGGCCTGATCCGTTATCGGGTGCTCGTTGAAGTTCGCTGGCTGCAAGCCTTGGCCAATCATCCGTTGATTACCGAAGTCAGCCCGTTTAGCGACGCGGCAACGCAACTGCTAAACAGCATCGTCAGCGGTTTTTCAGAGGCCGATGCGCAGCGCGTCAAGGACATCGAAAAAACCACCAATCACGATGTCAAAGCCGTTGAATACCTGCTGAAAGAAAAAATAGCGGGTTGCACCGAGCTGGAAAAAGTCGGCGAATTCATCCATTTTGCCTGCACTTCGGAAGACATCAATAACCTGTCTTACGCGTTAATGCTCAAGGAAGGCCGGGAAGTGATCCTTGCGCAAATCAGCGATTGCATCGCGGCGCTGAAAACCGTTGCCGTGGAAACTGCCAACCAGCCTATGCTGTCTCGCACCCACGGACAATCGGCCACGCCGACCACCACCGGCAAGGAATTCGCCAACGTCGCCGCGCGCATGCAGCGCCAGCAAGACCAGCTGCAAGCCGTCGCCCTGTTAGGAAAAATAAACGGTGCAGTAGGCAACTATAACGCGCATTGCGTGGCTTATCCCGATGTGGATTGGGCGGAATTTGCGCAAAACTTTGTCGAATCCTTAGGCTTGCAATTTAATCCCTACACCATCCAGATCGAACCGCACGACTATATCGCCGAATATTTTCACGCGCTGTCCCGGTTCAACACCATCTTGCTGGATTTCGACCGCGACATCTGGGGCTATATTTCGCTGGGTTATTTCAAGCAAAAAACCATCGCCGGTGAAGTCGGCTCTTCGACGATGCCGCACAAAGTCAACCCGATTGATTTTGAAAACTCAGAAGGCAACTTAGGCTTAGCCAACGCCATCTTCGGCTTCTTGGCCGAAAAACTGCCGGTGTCGCGCTGGCAGCGGGATTTGACCGATTCGACCGTGCTGAGAAATATCGGCGTCGGCATCGCTCACACTTCTATCGCCATTCAGGCCAGCTTGAAAGGCATCTCCAAATTGCAGATCAATGTCGATGCGATTGAAGCCGATCTCAACGCCAATTGGGAAGTGCTGGCTGAACCGATCCAAACCGTGATGCGCCGTTACGGCATTGAAAAACCCTATGAGAAATTAAAGGAACTGACCCGCGGTCAACGCATTACCCCCGAGCAAATGCACGCGTTTATCGAAAAACTGGAAATACCGGCTGAAGCCAAAGCCATCTTGCTGGAACTGACGCCGCGCAATTACACCGGTTATGCTGAAAAACTGGCTAAAGAAATTTAAGGTATATTGGCAATCATCTCTATGCCGTATTTGAAAACAGCAAAAATCCCAAGTGTGAGGCTATTTATTCATTGTGGAAGCAGGATGCAGTTATGTTGACGTATTCAACTATTAGCGAAAAATCGCTGACGCTTTGTTATTGGCTGGCAATTATTACGGCTATCAGTGCGCCTATTTCCACTTTTATAACCGGTGTGACTAGTGCGGCCATGCTGGTAACCTGGTTGGTTTCGGGACAGGCATTACGCAGTTTAAAGATTGCCTACGATCAAGCAGCAGGAAAAACATTGCTGCTGTTTTACGCATGGCTGTTGCTAGGCACGCTCTATGCCGATACGGCGTGGAGCGACAGGCTCCAGACTTTATTCAGCTGGAAAAAATTAGCGTTTACTTTTGTATTGCTCGGCTTGTTTTATCAGGCCCGCTGGAAACGTCTATTTGTCAAAAGCTATTTAATTGCAATGGTCATCGCTGCATTGATTGCAGTGCCGCTATGGTTGTGGAATGTGAAATTATGGATAGAGCGGGAGCCCGGCATTTTTATGACCAATCATTCCTCGCAAAGCATTGCTTTTATCGCCGCGACCGTTTGTTGTGTTTTTTTATTAAAAGAACCCGCTTCACACAAAAGAAAGTGGCTGCTCTGTGCCGCGATTGGTTTATTCGTATTTAATATTTTCTTTATCAGTCCTGCCCGTAGTGGTTATCTGGCATTTCCATTTGCGATGATCTTTGCCGTTTCTTATCTTTGCGGCTTCAAAAAATCGCCTTATGTTCTCGGTGCGGTGGGCATTTTATTGGCTGTTCTTGTGCTGACCTCGACAACCCTACAGCAACGAATCGAACAGGGATTCACAGAAAAAGACACCTATCAGACCAGCGAAAAAGCGACTTCTATCGGCTTAAGGATGGTTTTGTTCAAGAACACCTTGGCCTTAATTGAAGAACGTCCCCTGCTGGGTTACGGAACGTCGTCGTTTAACGCGACCTATAGTGCTTATGTGGCCGCTAAATATCCGGATTGGCGGGGGAAGGGCATTTCGGACCCGCACAATCAATACCTGTTTGTTTGGCTGGAAAACGGTTTGATCGGACTGTCGCTGTTTTTGGCCTATATTGTTGTCGTTATCCGGCAAGGACTGTCTCAGCCTCCCTACGGTGCAATGGCCGCAAGTTTTTTGATCGCCGTATGCGCCTCCAGCCTGTTTAATTCGAATTTTAAAACGGTTCCAGAAGGCATGTTACTCGCCTTCTTTGTCGGTATCCTGCTGGCTCAATGCAACACGGAATCTAAGAAACAATTCGACTCTGTTTAGGAATATGCGCGAAATCACTTGAGCATTTTATCCCCTCAATCTTATGGATGAGGTGTTGTAAGGCTTCGCCGGCAAAACCCGTTCAAAACTATTACGGTATTGGAAAATCGGATAAGAAATAAAACCAGGATATTTTGATGGGCTTTGGAATCCAATACAGCAATGGCAGCCGTTCTGTTTGGCTGGGAAAATTTTAACATTTGTAGGGTTAGTAAGCAGTTATGTTCTCTTATTCAATTATTGGCGAAAAAGCGCTGACTCTTTGTCGCTGGTCGGCCATTATCGCCGCCATCGCCTCGCCTATTTCCACCGCTGTAACCAGCGTGGCCTGCATTGTCATGTTAGCGACTTGGTTGATTTCAGGAGAACTATTCCGCAGTTTAAAAATTTCTGCCGAACAACCCGCCGGTAAAATGCTGTTGGTGTTTTTTGCGTGGCTGTTAATAGGTGCCCTCTACGCAGATACTACGTGGGCGGAGAAAATCGATACCTTATCAAGCTGGAAAAAATTAGCCTTCACTTTCTTGTTATTCGGCTTGTTTTATCAAGACCAGTGGAAGCGGTTGTTCGCCAAAAGCTATTTAATGGTCATGATCCTGGCGGGAACGGCCGCAGTGGCGTTATGGTTGGCCGATTTGCCGGTAAGAGAGGGGCGGGACGCCGGCATTTTTATGACTAATTACGCCTCGCAAAGCATGGCGTTTATTGCGGCCATCGTCTGCTGTATTTTTTTATTGAAACAACAACTCTCCTTAAAAAACACATGCTTGATTTACGGCATCCTGGCCTTGTTTGTAGTGAATATTTTCTTTGTCAGCCCGGCGCGCAGCGGCTACGTCGCCTTTCCATTTGCGGCGATATTTGCCGCCACCTGTGTTTACGGTTATAAAAAACTACCGCAAATCATCGCCGTTACCGGCAGCGTAATGCTTATAGCGATGCTTACCTCATCCACCTTGCAGCAACGGACAGAAAAGGGATTAACGGAAAAAGCCAATTATCAAACCAGCGAAGCCCCGACCTCTATAGGCGTAAGGGTGGTTTTTGCAAAAAACACCTTGTCGTTAATTAAAGACCGTCCGCTGTTGGGGTACGGCACTTCATCGTTTAAACCGGCCTATGGCGCTTATGCGGCTGCCCGGTATTCGGACTGGCGCGGAGATGTCACGTCAGACCCGCATAATCAATATCTGTTTGTTTGGCTGGAAAATGGATTGATAGGGCTGTTGCTGTTTTTTGCCTATATCTACACGGCTCTTCGCCAAGGATTCAGCAATCAACCCTATGGCGCAATCGCTGCGAGTTTTTTAGTCGCGGTGTGCGCCACCAGCTTATTCAATTCCCATTTTAAAACCTTCCCGGAAGGCAATTTACTGGCCTTTTTTATCGGCATTTTGTTGGCCCAACATGGCGCTAAAATCAGCCATAAAGGCTAAATCGAACCGTTGCCGCAAAACAAGAAATAAACGTTGAATTAGGTTTGTCCGTGCAAAATCTAAGGGTATTGCAAAATAAATGGCATGAGGTAAAAATATAGTTGTCGATACCGGATAGTTTTCGCCATTGTCTCAAAGAATAAGAA
>JBAQYH010000743.1:0-4620 GCA_049299935.1 Methylobacter sp.
GGGTAGAACTATTCTAAAAATTTATTTTTTATAACAAAAAAAGGCACAATGCAGCCTATCAATGCGCAAAGAACCAACACGGCCCAAGCCGTTTGCCCCCAATCTACCGGATAAATATCGGCTTTGACTGGCTTGCTGATGCCGGGAATGCTGGGCAAATCCATATCGCCGCCATCGACTTTCAACTGGGCCTTCATGCCTTTTTCCATATGTTGCGCCAATTCGCAGTGCACCAGGTAGGTTTTTTTCTGGCTGGGCACTATCAATGAGGCTTTCAATTCGCCTTGTCCGTAGAGTTCCAGATGGAACATGCCCTGGGGGTATATATAGCCCGGCAAGCCGTGAATCATTAATTGATGGCGTATCTGGTCGTCATTGATAAAGGTGATGTTGATCCGGGAGCAGGGCTTAACATCCCATTCCTGGTTGTCGAAGGCAAACATTTTGCCGGGGAATTTCAGCGCATGTTTCTGGCCGGCATGGATGGTGATGTTGACGTCGCCGGAAATCTTCGGGCAGTCCTTGGGCAGATTGTCGCTGTTGGCATTCATGATCATGCCTTTTTCATCCATCATCATGCTGCCGTGATGCATCATCGCCATGGTCTCGTCGGCCAGTGCTGCATGGGCATGCAAGCCCAGCATTAAAGAGCCCAGCATTAAAGAGAGTGTCAGTAGAAATTTCATCGCTTTTGTTTCCGTTTGTAAACCAGCGCCACAAAAATGATCAGCCCTATGGCTAAACCGGCCGCCAAGCCGAAAATGATGATCTGAACATAATCGGGTGCAATCAACCCGGCTTCTCCGAGTAACGGCGCAAAATCGCCTTCACCCCAGACGGCTTGTTTTTTGGCATAGTAATCTTTGTTGAATACCTGGTCGAGCAGGGCGTCATGCATTTTCGGCATGCCTTGCTCATCAAGCAAAGGCTTGTAGGCCAGGATTGCCATGTTGCCGCCGGGTTCCATGCCGTCGGTGGTGGTGCCGGTCGGTACATGGTCGTGAAACATCCACAGGCCGGGGCCGTAACTGTCCAAGCCGTTGTTTTGGGTGCGCAGATGCAAATCAAGCCGTTGCGCCGGAGCAATGTCGAATACATCCCGCGTTACCTGCAATCCGGCCGGCTGTTCAACGCCGTCATAAGCGGTGATGGTGGCCTTATGCCCGTGGATATGCAGCGCTACCAAAGAACGCTGGGCGTTGGCGACATGCAGTTTTATATCTTCATTTTCATTGGCGGCAATTACCGCGTCTCTCAGTGTGTAAGGGAAGGAATGACCGTTCAGCATGAAGTAATTCTCAAACGATTCGGTCATGTTGTATTCGCGGCTCATCCGGTGTGCAATCAGTCTTGGATCATTGGCATTCTGGATGATTTGCGCCAGTTTTTTATCGACCGACTGATAATACAGATCATATTCCTGGCTGTAGGTTTTTTGCACCGCAACCGAGGGATGACGCACTTGGCCCGCGCCGATATTAAAGGTTTGCACCCAGTTGTCAGGGCGGTTTTCTTCGACGATAAACAGGCCGTTCAAGCCCATCATGTAATGCTGGGCGGTTTGCACATGGCAATGATAAAACATGGTGCCGGCATGCCGGGGCTGGATTTCATAGGTGTGGCTTTTGCCGGGGAATACCGGGTGCTCTTCCATGCCGTCATTATCGTCACCGGCAGCGGTTACCCAGGCATGGTCGACACCGTGAAGATGGATGGTGTGCGGCAAATAATGAGTGTTTTCCAGCGTGACATAAACCTTGTCGCCTTGTTCGACGCGAATCACCGGCGACGGTGCGCGCAGCAGTGGGTTGGCAACCAGCGAATTGAAGTTCTTAAGCGCCATGCCGCTGGACTTGGGCGCGAAAACCCAAAGTCCCGGCTGGATGCCGGGGGCTATATCGTAAGTATTGATCAGGAAATCGCCGTCGGGACTTGCGCCGTTTAACTCCGCGATTTCCAGTTTGATACGGATGACGTCAGGATCGCCATCATTATCCAGGTCATCGGTCATGGTCAACGCGTCCTGAGCCAGATGCGTCTGCATCAAGGTCTGCATCGACACGTTATTGGTGCCTTTGACGGCAACGGCAATGTCGTAAGGATTATCCGGCTCGCAGGACGGCGCTTCATTAATGGTTACGCCGTCGATAACCTGCGCCTGCCGCCATTCGGGATGTTCATTGGAGCAGGGCTTTTCTACCGCGGAGGGTTCTGCCGATCGATTAGGCACGGTCGCAGGCGGCGTAATATCCGCGTTCTGGGACAGGGTTGGCGCGAAATAAACGGCAACGGCGATTAATGCAGGGATTAGCAGCATTAATAAAAGGAGGTATCTTTTGGACATATGACGACAGAAAATTTCTACAAAGTATGGCTATTGTAAATGCCTGCCAAGTTAAAACCTAGGCGCATTTTTAAATGCTGTAACGGCGGCTTTCATCTGAAAAGAGATGAGCGGGCTTAACTTTGCTTGTTATTTTAAATCACACTGTCGGGCATTATACTTGCTATAATCCCACAGAATTTTAATGGTCACGGAGTGAGCTACTCTTTAAAGAGATACATAAAGCTGCTTTTTCGATCTTTATTTGTACAAATCTTTACTTGGTATTAATGCATGTCTAATTCGAACTCGTACAACCCAGATCTTGATTGGACTCAAGTAAGGGAAACGTCAAAAATGCTCATTTTATCTGCTATTCAAGTAGAAGATATGCTGAATGAATCCGACATGTCGGTCAACACGCTGACCGAATCGTTTACTTCCATCGTTGAACATATGCAGGCCATTAATGATCATCTGCTTGCGCTTGATTCTTGCCCGATAAGGAATGAAGCGATTGCCTGCTGCGCGGAAACAACCGACAAAATTCAGGCCTCCATCATTGCTTTCCAGTTTTACGACCGGATGCAGCAATGTTTGCAGCATGTCACCTCAAATCTAAAGGGCTTGTCTGAGCTGGTGGAAAATCCGAATCGCCTTTATAACCCGGCAGAATGGCGGCAGTTTCAGCATGAAATCCGCGCCCGATACACGATGGAATCCGAGAAACTAATGTTCGATGCTATTGTAAAAGGTAAGTCTGTAAGTGAAGCGCTCGCAATAAAAAATGCGCATCAAGAAGAAGACTTATCCGACAACATAGAGCTTTTCTAATAAACGATGTCACTTAAACGATTAGTTATAATTTGCACATTGCCGTCTTTTCTTGTCGGTTGTGCTGAATTTTACGGTTCGCAGCCTCCCGCTCCCATATACGGCGGTGGGCAGCCGAAGAGTCAAAAACCTTCAGTCAGCGCCCAAAAAAAATCCAAGTCTTATAAAGCTCCGTCTAAAGAAACTGTTAAAACGCAGCCGCTTAAAGACTCCTCGTCAATCAAGTCCGAACCGTTGGCACCTGTAGAGTTGCCGCCTTCCGAACCGGCGACTTCGGAGCCGGTGCCTTCAGGGCCTGTTACTTTAGAGGCGTTGGAGCCATCGCCGCCGCCCCCGCCACCTCTTTCCGAACAAACGCCGTTCGAACCCATCGAGGCTACCGCACCGCTGTCGCCTGCGGTAGGCGCTTTGGTTTCAGCGGCCAATCAAAACAGTAAAGCCGGTGATCTCGATTCGGCGGCGGCTTCCATTGAGAGAGCCATCAGGATCGAGCCGAGAAATGCGACTTTATTTTATAAATTGGCCTTATTAAGATTAAAGCAATCAAAGCCTAACCTGGCAGAAGACCTAGCAAAAAAATCCGCGTTACTGGCTTCAACCGATAACACGCTGAAAAAACACTGCTGGTTATTGATAGCCCATGCCCGAGAAATACAGCAGGATTTTGCTGGAGCAAAAGAAGCGCGGGCAAAGGCCGATAGTTTTTAATAGTTTCCCGTTATAAAGATCCGTTTGGTGCGTGTGGATTTGGGGTGCTGGGATGGTGGGCATACACGATAGGGTCTGGATTATAACCGGCCGATAGCTATCCAATTCCAGACAATCTTAAGTCGCTGAAGCGTTGCGCTTACCGCCGTCGCAATGCTGTGGGACTGCCGGGTGGTCTCGGCTTTTTGCGGCCAAACCATCGAATATCGGTGATGCGGCAACTGCATCAACCCCCGTCACATTAATAATCAGTTGTTCATCACCAAACTACTCATGACCGGACGGTTCGGCCAGCGCCGGATATAGGAAAATAACCGGCCGGCATCTACTATCAGGTTAGAATTGCGTGGGTATTTTATATTAGGATTTTGATCAAGAGTCACTATGGGGCATGATATTGCCATGGGGTTGTTGGTCGATAAACCGGTATTCCAGTGTGTTGTTTTTGCCCCATTATATTTATCGTTAGGTATTACGAGGGCCTACCGCTAAAGCATCGGTATCTTTTCAAATATGCCAGGAGAAAAGCCATGAGCAAAATAGACGACATCAATATTGAAATGCAGCATATACAGCAACAAATGCAGGCTTATTTGCAGATGCATTGGCGGCTGTTCCTGGCTGAAGGCGTTTTCTTTATTTTCCTTGGGCTTTGCGCCATTGTGGTGCCGCAGTTTTTTACGGTGGCGATCGTCGTGTTTTTAGGCTGGATTTTGTTGTTTGGCGGGATAGTTCATATCGGCAGGGCCTTTATG
>JBAQYH010000744.1:0-2135 GCA_049299935.1 Methylobacter sp.
AGGCTAAAGGCTAAAGGCTAAAGGCTAAAGGCTAAAGGCTAAAAATCGTGCGGCAAAACTTTTCGTGCCTTTCGTGCTTTTCGTGGACAATGACCATTAAATTCATTTCAGCCATTACCATGAAAACTTAAATCGTAATTATTTAGCCACGGATCACCAGAAGTAGGCGCCTCCAGGCGACACGGATTAAACGGATAAAGCGAAAAACCGAGCGTTGACACGCTACGCCTTTCGTCCTTCGCCTCTTTCTTAAATCCGTGTTCTTCGTGTCTTCGTGGTGACTTTTATTAATGAATAAGTTGCGGTAAAACCATCCACAAGAGGTGATATGCAAGTCAAATACACATTACCGATACTGGCGGCTGCCGGATTCCTTTTCGCGGCTTATACCGTCGTCAACAGCAATAAGCCGGTACCGGTTGCCCCTGCCGTTGCAGCACCCGCCTCCGCGCCGTTTAAAGCGTTTATTGCCGGATCGGGTATTGTCGAGGCAAAAAGCCAAAACATCGCGATCGGCACGCCGTTGTCCGGCATCGTCAAGACCGTGGCCGTCAAGGTTGGCGATAAGGTCAAGGCCGGTGCGCCGCTGTTTTATCTGGACGACCGGGATACCCGCGCGGAGTTGGCCGTTAAACGCGCAGATCTTGCGAAAGCCCAAGCCGGCATCAGCGAGGCAAATGCATCGCTCAAAGATACCCAATCGCTGAGCGATTTGGCCGAGGCGGTGACCGACCGGCGCGCGATCAGCTCCGAGGAACTGCTGAGGCGGCGCAATGCGCTGCTGATCAACTCTGCCAAACTGGACAGCGCCAAGGCACTGGTGCAACAGGCCGAAGCCGCGCTGACAACAACACAGACCACGCTGGCCCGGCTCGTCGTTCAATCGCCGGTAGACGGCGAGGTGTTGCAGGTCAATGTCCGGCCCGGCGAATTCGCCCAGGCCGGAGTCCTGAGCACCCCGCTGCTGGTGCTGGGCAATATGGATCAGCTGCATGTGCGGGTAGACATCGACGAGAACGATGCCTGGCGGTTCGACAAAAACAGCAAGGCCGTGGCCTTCCTGCGCGGCAATCGAAACTTCAAAACCGATCTGATTCCGGCTTATGTCGAGCCCTATGTGGTCCCCAAAAAATCGCTGACCGGCGACAGCACCGAACAGGTTGATACGCGCGTATTGCAGGCGCTGTACAGTTTCGATCGGAATCAGCTGCCGGTCTATGTCGGACAGCAGATGGACGTGTTCATCGAAGCCAAGGATTATGCAGGCGAGGGCGGTTCGCCGTTATGATCCGTTTCCTGCTTGCGCTTTTTGCCGCACTGCTGTTAACCGGTTGCCCTGCTGTCGGCCCCGACTATGAGCCTCCAAAAATCCCGGTTCTCCGGCAATGGAGCGAAACGACTGCAAGCACGGGTTACCATCCGGCGCAACCGGAACAATGGTGGAAGACTTTTAATGATCCGGTGCTCGACAAACTGATCAGCGATGCGATCGTCTCCAACCTGGATTTGAAGCTTGCGCTTGAGCGGGTTAAGGATGCCCGCGCCCTGCGCTCTGCGACCATTGCCGCAGGCTTGCCCAGCCTAGATGCCAAGAGCAATGCCAGCAGGCGTTTCAACAATACATCCTCACCGGCTTCCCAAACCGGCACCTCTTCTGTAGGCGGCGGTTTTGGTGTCGGCAACCAGCTGATCAACATTTTCCAGATGGGCTTTGACGCTCAATGGGAGCTGGATTTTTTCGGTGGCGTCAGGCGTGCGGTAGAAAGCGCCGATGCAACGATTGATGTTGAAGTCGAAAACAGCCGGGATGTACTGGTTACGCTGCTCGGCGAAGTCGCCCGCAACTACATCGAGCTGCGCGCCAATCAACGGCTGGTTGCAATAACCCGTGAAAACCTACTCGCGCAGCAGGAAACCCAGGAACTGACTCAAATTCGGCAGCAGACAGGACTTGCGAGCATGCTGGAAGTAACCCAGGCGCAAGCCCAGGCTGCGACGACCGAGGCGCAGTTGCCTAACTATGAAACAATAGTCAAACAATCGATGCATGCACTCAGCGTGTTGCTCGGCAAAGAACCCGGTGCGTTAGCCGTTCGTCTTGATCAACAAGGCACTATCCCAAACGTTGCCGCTAA
>JBAQYH010000745.1:0-3633 GCA_049299935.1 Methylobacter sp.
CCTTAACATTGTGAATAAACGCATGCAAAATAACCCGCTTGCTCCATCGAATGACGCCTATCAGCCCTTATTGGAATTAAAGGGCGTATGCAAAAGCTATGGCGCGACATCCATCCTCAACAACATCAACCTGAGCATCAAAGAAGGCGAATTCATTGCGATTGTCGGCTTTTCCGGCAGCGGCAAAACCACGCTGATTTCGACCATCGCCGGACTGATTCAGGCCGACAGCGGCGAGGTGCTGAAACAAGGATCGCCTATCACCGCGCCGGGACCGGATCGCGGCGTGGTGTTCCAGAACTATTCGCTGATGCCGTGGCTGACCGTGTTTGAAAACGTGGCGCTGGCCGTCGATGAAATATTTAAACACTGGCCTGCCGACCAACGCCGGGCGCATACCGAAAAGTACGTCAGGATGGTTAATCTCGGCGCGGCGATGGATAAAAAACCCGCCGAACTGTCCGGCGGCATGCGGCAACGGGTCAATGTCGCCAGGGCCTTGGCCGCCAGTCCCGACATCTTGCTGCTCGACGAGCCGCTCAGCGCGCTGGATGCGTTGACGCGCGGCAACCTGCAGGATGAGATTTTGCAAATCTGGGCGCAGGAGAAAAAAACCGTCATCCTGATCACCAACGATGTCGATGAAGCCATCTACATGGCGGATCGGGTTATCCCGCTTAATCCCGGCCCCGATGCGACCTTCGGCCCGGATTTCCATATCAATATCGAGCGCCCAAGAGACCGCACCGCGTTAAACCATAACGCCGAATTTAAACGATTGCGCGCCGAAATCACCCGTTATTTAATGGACATCGGCATTGAAAAAAACCTGGGTTCGACCGCCGATAAAGTCGTCCTGCCCAATGTAAAACCCAATACCAGCAATGACTGGGATCGCGATCAATCGGCCTTCGCCGCGTCCGTTCCCGACGGACCTGCGGCATACACACCATCCCTGGCGATAAAACCGACACAGGATGATCTAGGCCGTCCCCGCTACCTGGAGTTTTCGCAGTTGTCCAAAGTCTACCCGACACCCGACGGCAACAGCACGGTCAAGGTCGTGGACGGCTTCGACCTGAAAATGAAAAAAGGCGAATTCATCTCGATCATCGGCCATTCCGGTTGCGGCAAATCCACCGTGTTATCGATGACCGCCGGCCTGAACAGCGTATCCGAAGGCGTTATTATCCTGGACAACAAGGAAATTGCCAGCGCCGGGCCTGATCGCGGCGTAGTATTTCAGGCGCCCAGCCTGTTTCCGTGGCTGACCGCATTTGAAAACGTGATGCTGGGCGTTGACAAGGTCTATCCCCATGCCGCCAAATCGGAACGCGATGACATCGTCGAATACTACCTGACCCGCGTCGGCTTGGGCGACTCGCTCCGCAAAAAAGCCGGGGACATGTCCAACGGCATGCGCCAGCGCGTCGGCATCGCCCGAGCCTTTGCGTTGTCGCCCAAGCTGCTGTTATTGGACGAGCCGTTCGGCATGCTGGATTCTTTGACCCGCTGGGAATTGCAGGAAGTGTTGATGGAAGTCTGGGAAAGAACCCACGTCACCGCCATAGTGGTCACCCATGATGTCGATGAAGCCATCCTGCTGGCGGACCGGGTGGTGATGATGACCAACGGCCCGCACGCCAAAATCGGCAAAATCGAAACCATCGATTTGCCAAGGCCGCGCAGCCGCAAAGCCCTGCTAGAACATCCCGATTA
Organism: Methylobacter sp.; assembly: GCA_049299935.1. GTDB lineage: Bacteria > Pseudomonadota > Gammaproteobacteria > Methylococcales > Methylomonadaceae > Methylobacter_A. The sequence continues at coordinate 1,720 of JBAQYH010000745.1, forward strand.
CTACAAATACCGGGAGAGCATCTTGAGCTTTTTGACCGAATGCGACCATACGCATTAGATATAAATAGTCCACGAAAAGCACGAAAATATTTAAAGAAACACCATGCCGTTAATCGTTATTCGCTGAGTGACTCCCCTTTAACGAAACATTTTTTCGTGCCTTTCGTGCTTTTCGTGGACAGCCTGTAACATCACACATCAAATATATTAGGAGGCTTTATGCCGCAGAAAAAAACCAAACTCCCAGCATCGTTGCTGGCACTCTCTGTGATGAGCGGTCCGGCTATGGCCGACGTTACCCAGCAAGTCGAGGACGCCCTCAACTTCTATCATTACGGCAAAAACGGCGCGGTCAAGGTCGACCTGAATTACCGCTACGAGAACGTCGATCAGGACCGGGGCGCGCCCAAAACCGCCAATGCGAATACCGCCCGCTTACGGGCGGGCTTGCTGTCGCCGACCTTTCACGGCCTGCAAGGCTATGCCGAATACGAAGGCAACCTTGCGATGCAGGATGATTACAACAGTACGCGCAACAATAACACCCGTTATTCAACGATTGCCGACCCTGAAAAAAGCGAACTCAACCAACTCTGGATCAGCTATTCAGGCATCCCCGATACGGTCATTAAAGGCGGGCGGCAACGCATCAAGCTCGACGACGACCGCTTTATCGGCAACGTCGGCTGGCGGCAGATGGAAACGACCTTCGACTCGGTGCTGGTCACCCACAACAACCAACAACTGTTCGGCCTGACCGTTAACGCAGGCTACATCGGCAATGTGCAGACGTTTACCGCCACGACCGAAAACATCGAAGCGCCGATCCTGAACGTCAATTATAAGGTCGGCGATTACGGCAACTTGGTCGGCTACGGCTACTGGCTGAATTATACCGAGCGGGAAAATTACGAAAAATCCAGCCAAACCTACGGCATCCGCCTGAGCAATTTTCAAAAACCGGGGGACACGCTTAAGCTCAACGATAACTACGGCTTAGTTTATACCGCCGAATGGAGTCGCCAGCTTGATTACGGACACGGCCCGACCAAGTATGAAGCGGACCGCTTCAATCTGATGGGCGGCTTTACGGCCTATAACTTTACGTTCCAAGGTGCGGTGGAGCAGCTTGACGGCAAAGGGGCCAATAAAACTTTCGACACGCCGCTAGGCACCAACCATGCATTCCAAGGCTGGGCGGACTTATTCCTGGTCACGCCTAATGACGGTATTCGCGATGTGTTCGGCACCGCAATCGCTACGATGGATCGCGGCAATGTCGTATTAACCGGCGTTTACCATGATTTTACCGATGACTCAGGACGGCTTCATTACGGCAAGGAATGGGATTTTTCGGCGCTTAAGAAATTCGGCAAGCATTATTCTGTGTTAGCCAAATACGCTTATTACGATGCGGATCAATTTAGTACAGACACTCAGAAAATCTGGGTACAAGGGAATATTAGTTTTTAACAATTGATGTTACGCAGTTAGGAATGCGTTCAAAATAACTTCGGCAACTTGCTCCCTCTCCTGATGGAGAGGGTTGGGGTGAGGAAAATCAAATGCTCAAGTTGTTTCATGCCCGTTCCTTAGTCGAGTTTCGACCGCTTTAACATTAAGGTGTCGCTAGCGCGACAGTTGATTGAATCGGGTTGCCGCTTGCGTCCTGCGCTCCTCGCTTTTATCGAGGGCTATTCTCGATAAAAGCTCCGGTGCTCGGGGCGGCAAACGGGAGAAATACCATCCGTGCGTAACATCAGGTCTTAAATCAGTGTTACCCATTTAATCCGTGTCATCCTCCGCGTTCCTGCTTTCCATTGTCCTGAACCTGCCAATATCCGCCTTTGGTAGAGCCGATACGCTTTAACTCGCCTTGTTGTTGCAGTTTTTGCAGATGACGCTCGATAGTGC
>JBAQYH010000746.1:0-1724 GCA_049299935.1 Methylobacter sp.
ACTTTCTCGTCTAAGGAAACCTGGTCGTCGGCGGCTTCCAACGAATAGGTGCCGGGTAAATCGACTAATTCGATCAGTTTATGATCGAAGCTGTATTCACCGGTTTTTTTCTCGACCGTAACGCCGGGCCAGTTGCCGACGTGCTGTTTGGCGCCGGTGAGCGCATTAAACAGCGTAGTCTTGCCGCAATTTGGATTGCCGACAACGCCAACCGTAAAATCAGTTTTCATCAGAGTTTCTCTATCAACAATATTGCCGCTTCATCCTTGCGCAGGGTTAATGAAAATCCGCGTAATTTAATTTCAACCGGGTCTCCCATCGGTGCAAAACGGGTAATGCTAAATTCGGTTCCAGGCGTCAGGCCCATGGCCAGCAAGCGCTTGCGATAAGCCTTGCCGGATTGTTCAAAACCGACGACCTTTCCCGAATCGCCCACAGCCAAATTTTTTATGCTGACCGTCATAAATTAAGCATTGAAATAAAGTACATTAAAAACCACCCGCTTCAGGAGTTATCAACAATCATTCTCATTTAAGAGAACTATATCATAATAACCGGTGTGTATTCCTTATTTTTAATCAGGTGTTTTTTGAGAGCAGTGAAAAGGGATAAACGTAGAGCCATAAGGCTTACGTCAGGCTTGCAGGCAGAGAAACTAAAAGACTCACGAACGACTGCGTGAACAGTTATTTGCTGCTGCATCCTTGCAGTCGCTCGTGACAAATGGATAGGGGAACGATGAAAACATCAATCCCATTAAATAGGGTCGTTCGTGGCGAGCTAATTACAGTCGAGCCATAATCGGCTTAAGCGCATCGGGTTTTATACAGAGCGGAAGCTCAATATTTCCACGCACATATTATTGAATATAACTTAAACGCTATACTTCAAATTCGGAACGGTCATGTCCGGCGCTTAATAATTCCTGCATCCATTTTGGCGCCACACCGCGGCCTGTCCATGTTTGATTATGATCATCAGGATGGCGGTATTTAATGGCAACTTTTGCGCCTTTGCGGGCAGACTTTTTCTCAGGTTCGTGAATTTCAACAACAACGTCAATAGAGGCTGCCAATTCTTTTATTTGAGCTATAACTTCTTTACGCTTATTAGCCTGTTTATTTCTTAACGCTTTTTCCGCATTTTCAATAACAGCTTGCAATTCACGTTCGGAAAGATTTTGATATTCGGTCATTTTTAGTCCTTAATTTAAAAAAACATATAGAAATTATATCATTAATCTAATTATAAAAATCCACCTATTTAACTAAATATAGATTAAAAAATAATTATTCAACCTTAAATTCTTTTTTATTTAGTAATCGACCATTTTTATCAACCAGTCTTACAGTCCAGTTACCCTTCTCCGAATCGGACAATAACTTCCGGCTTGATGTACGCCATATATCCCCTGATATAACCAAAGCCTGCCTGGAAACAACTTCGCCATTTCTTACCCACTCATGATAAACCTTGTTACCCTTCATCGATTTTAATTCAGTGAAATAATAAACCCACACCGGCTTTTTATGCCTAACGTCAACAGTACTTACTAATTCGCCCGACGGCTCTTTATTATTCATTCCGTAAGTTAACGATGCTCTCGATACATTATGATTATTATCTGAATACTTGAGCTCTTTATTAACATTTTTATTGAGTTGTTTTTTTGTGATTTCCTTAACAGAAGAAATACCGGCATTTGGTTTAACTTCCTTGTTAAG
>JBAQYH010000747.1:0-2569 GCA_049299935.1 Methylobacter sp.
GGTCTCTATCAGCAGGTCATGGGGTACTTCCCACGGTTTGTTCGGGCTGAGCCAATTGCTCACCGCGTCGCCGGTGAACGGGCTGTCCGGAATCGGTAGCGGTGGGTTTTGTGAAATCATTAGGCTGAAATGGCCGCTAGGGTCATAGACCCAATATCCGGCCGGCGGGGTGCCCCATGGGTAGGTTTTTTTGGTGGGATCGTTTGGGTCGTCGCCGATATCCCATGCTTCTACTAAGGCCCAAGTGCCGATGATGGATTGATGGTTAGATGTAGCGCGTTTACTCACGGCAAACTTCCTTTCTGCCGTTGTGGCAGCTGTCGATTAAGGTGCAAAGTATAAGAATTGAAAACTAGCTTTTTAGCTCAGTCTTTTCGATGATACGCGGTGGCTGAGACACCGTCAAGCGAAGCCATGAGATGCCTTGCTAGGGTTTAGTCGGTAAAAAAGGGGCTGAATGACATAGAACCGTAACCTCAAAAATGAATTTCCCATGCCGGGCGCCGGTTTGTTTTTTTAGTAACTATTCAGCGCGAAGCACAACATCCCTCTCTCCATCAGGGGAGGGGGAGTTCTTTCAGTAATTTGCGGTTTTTTCAGACACGCTGAATAGTTACGTTTTTTACAGTTAATCCAGCCGAGCAGAACAACAATACTCAATTTAGATGGTAGAATAAGCTCTGCGACAGGGCTTTGCCAGGTTAAGCAACGACGCTCTTTTTCGATAATATCGCCGTTGCGATGCCTGATACTTTTCGCGCCATCGATAACGACGAGTAAAAGCGAACGGGGCTACGGTAACCCCCGATTCCGGCGCATTTATAATTCATGAGAGAGTTCATAAACAATCCCGTTAACTCGGACGGGCAATGATTAAGATGGACTGTGTGTTGTATTGACACAGAGGGACAGGAAAAAACGATGTTTTTACGCAATAAAAATTCGGCGCGAGTGGCTCATCGGGAGCGTCATGCAGCCACGCAACAAACCCCGTTAAACATCCCTATGGGATCGCCGCAAACCGAAGTCCACTGGCAACGGTTTACCGTTGCTTTCGACTATCCGGTGATGTTTACCCGCAAGGCTTTTGATCCGGCCAATTCGGCGCTGGCGGACGCATTGTGCCGCTGGGAAAGTGATCGGCAGCACCGGGTGGCGGTGGTTATTGATGAAGGCTTGGCGCTTGCCAGGCCTGATTTGCCGGAACGCATCGCCGCTTATGCCGAAGCCCGGCAGCAACACGTCGAGCTGGCGACTGCTCCGCTAGTTTTGCCCGGCGGCGAGCCGTGTAAAAACGACCCCGCGCTGTTGCCGCAGTTGCAGCAGTGGTTGCAGCATGCGCGCATCGACCGGCAGTCTTTCCTCATAGCCATAGGCGGCGGCGCCTTGCTGGATTTGGCCGGTTTTGCGGCGGCTACTACCCATCGCGGCGTTCGCCTGATACGCATGCCCAGCACTGTTTTGGCCCAAAACGATTCCGCCGTGGGTGTCAAAAACGGCATCAATGCGTTCGGCGTGAAAAATTTTCTAGGCAATTTCGCCCCGCCGTTCGCGGTAATAGCCGACTTCGATTTTCTCTCGACGCTGTCCGAACGGGACCAGCGAGCCGGTTTGGCTGAGGCGGTCAAGGTGGCGGCGATTCGCGATGCGGGTTTCCTGGACTGGCTGGAGCAGCACGCTTCCCAGTTGGCAAGCTTTGCGCCTATCGCCACCGAAATCATGATCCGCCGATGCGCCGCTTTGCATATGGCGCACATAGGGCAGGGCGGCGACCCTTTCGAATTCGGCAGCGCGCGGCCCTTGGATTTCGGACACTGGGCCGCCCATAAGCTGGAATCTCTGACCCGCCACAGCTTGCGCCACGGCGAAGCGGTCGCTATCGGCATGGCGCTGGATGCCCGCTATTCAGTGGAAACCGGATACTTGGCTGCGAACCAGGCCGAGCGCTTGTGCGATTTGTTGGAGCTGCTGGGTTTCCGGTTGTGGGACGCTGCCCTGGAGAGCATTGACGGCCATGGCCGTCCGTTGGTGATGCAGGGCTTGGCCGAATTCCAGGAGCATTTGGGCGGCGAACTGACCTTAACGCTGTTGACCGGGTTGGGATTAGGCGTGGATGTTTGCGGTGTGGATTCTATTGCGATGGAGCGCGCGCTGAACTGGCTACGGACAAGGGAAGCGCAGCGGTGAGATTGGCAAACAACGCACATCTGACCTATTGCAGCAATATCCATCCCGGCGAAACCTGGGACGAAATATATGCAAACCTGAAGCGCTACCTGCCTGCCATCAAGCGCCAGGTTGTCCCCGACCAGCCTATGGGCGTGGGCTTGCGCTTGTCGGCTGCGGCCGTGGACGGCTTGCTGTCGGCAGATCAATTGCAAGATTTCCGCGACTGGCTGCATCGGCAAGATTTGTACGTCTTTACCCTCAACGGCTTTCCTTACGGCGCCTTTCATGGCAGCCGTATCAAGGATGCCGTTTACCGCCCGGACTGGCGCGAGCCTGCGCGCCTGGACTACAGCAACCGCTTGGCCGAAGTATTGGCCGCGCTGTTGCCGGAAGGCATGGA
>JBAQYH010000748.1:0-2902 GCA_049299935.1 Methylobacter sp.
GCCCAACACTTTTAGGCGGTCAATTGTGGAATCATCTAATTTGACAGCTTTGCTGGTCATGGCAGGCTTCCAGGGTAGTAAAAGATAATGTCTAAGCTTATACCTTTCAAACTATCCCTTCAATAACTCAAGGCGCTGTCATTAAGATAAGACTTGTTCCGATACACTTCACGCCGGTTGCCGACTTTTACAAACAGAGTCGATATTAGGGTCAGTGTCGTTGATTTTTGTTGTTTTCCATCCTGTCATGTATTGCAATCTTCTCCCTAGCAAAGCGGGAGTTGCAATCCGGCAGTTACCCGGCCTGATTTGATCTAAACCAAATGCACTTCCAATCTTTTACCCACGGCAGCGGCGTATTTGCGTAAGGTGTCGATAGACGGCGAATGTTTGCTTGAGACTAAGGCGCTTTCCAGGCGTGCCACCGCCGAGGCTTTTGTACCCATGCGTTCAGCGACTTGCGCTTGGGTTAATCCGGCTTCGCGTCTGGCGCTGAGTATTTCGTCGAGTATGGCGTATTTTGTGATGTTGGCGTCATAATCCGCTTTCACCGCCGGATTACTTAATAATTGTTCGCGAAATGCGGCATCGTGTGGAACGGGTTGGTAAGTATCGTTAGCCATGGTGAACCTCTTTTAGTCGTTTCCTGGCGAGCTGTAAATCGGCAGCCGGCGTGGTGTTGGTTTTCTTGACTAGGCTATGCAAAATAACAATTGCCTGTCCAATTTGTGTGCAATAAAACACGCGCCCGATGCCTTCTTTGCCTTTGGGGCGCAGTCCCGTAGGTCGGGCAACATCTTTTCGTTGCCCGACATTTTGCGTATGTTGATGTCGGGCATAAACAGCATGCCCACCACCGGGCTCATTTTTAATGTCTCCTGTAGCCATTCTGTCCGTCTCATCCTCAACTCTCGCTGGTGTTTTGAAACCGGACAGTTTATTTGTTCCTGACACCCGCCTTGGTGTTGTTTAAGAAATAAATTACAATAAAGCTCTTCCTTAGGAGAATGAACCCATGACCACCTTAACCTTTGATACCCATGACATCATAAAAAAATTCAGGGAAAAAGGCTTAACTGAAGATTTGGCGGAACTGCAAGTGGAAGCGATAAAAAAAAAGGTTCCAGGTCTTGCATTGTGCATGACCTTTTAAGCCGGGTAAGGCCGTAAGACGGATTACGGATTACGGATTACGGATTACGGATTACGGATTTAAGTCAACAATCGATCCGTCAATTCTGCATAAAGTGGAAATTTGCCGTCTGCCGATATTAACGTGCCTTCATAAGCCAATGCGGTTGCGATAATAATACGGTCTTGCGGGTCGCGATGATGCTCAGGCAAATCGACGGCTATCGAAGCGACAATAGGACTTATCGGCAACAGGGAAATACCGGAACCCGCCAACGCTTTTTCAAGCCATTCCTGTCTGGGGCAAGGTAATGCGATACGGTTATGGCGTTCTAGCCAGGCCACTTCAAAGCAGGAAATCGCTGAAACGCCCACTTCTTCTGAGCTCTGTATACGGCTCATCCATTCCGGCTTGAGGTTCTGGTTATCATTCCCACCACAACCGGAGATGCGTATCCAATACAATCATTATGACAAGTTCCAATCAGTTTCTGGAACGCTCGAAAAAATGTCCCCCAGAATACGGGTTTTGCCGGCAATATCCGGGTGCGGTTGGCGTAAGGGTTGAGGTTGTTCATTCATAACCAGAAAGATTGCCTCAATGCGGGAGTTTGCCGGAAGCTTGGGCAGTTGTTTTATGTTCCCGGCGATGTCGGTTTCTACAATCATACGTTCAGCATAAATCATTATGTTATGTCCCCTAAGCAAAATTATTGCCTTGTTGTTTATTAAAAACAGATACTTATGTTCGTCATAATTGCATGCTGGTTCGCAATCATAGTCCGGGTTGGCGATAAGCGTCAATACTTGTCAGTACGTGCGAGCAACGGGGTCTTTATTATGCATTTTTCGAAAATAAAAACCGGATCATGCTCAAAGAGCGGCTTTTTTTAGAAACTCACAGCAGTTTAACCAGTGCGGCAACTAGACCCGCCTGAGCCAGTAACATACCCGCTATCCATTTCACAAGGTCGTATTTAATGTCGCTTATCTTTGCTTCGAGGCGAAGCTCGGACTCACGCATGTCGCGTCGAACTAAGTCAATGTCTGATTTGGTTACGATTTCTGCTTGGCTTGATGCTTCTTTAAATGCATTTGCCACGGCTTCTGCTTGAGGCTGCTCGAAACCGGCATCTTGCAACGTTCTTATAAATCGATGCGTATCAAAAGTTAGAGTGGTCATAATAGAGTTCCCAATAAGTTAATTTCGACAAGTTAAGTTGGAGCTATTGAGATGTCAATAAAAAAGAGAACGTAAGCAACGGGGGCAAATCTTGCATCGTGCATTTACCTCTCCTTTTTTCTCTTACTCGCATAACTTCCCCGTTCCCGATTCAGCGACCAATCGCCGAATATGCCGGGCGTAACGAATAGCCGATGGTAGATGTGTTTGATAGATCACCTTAAATACCGGCTACCAGCCCGGTAGGGTTACGAGCCTCGGCTCTCCAGTCCGTGCCAAATTCTAACGATAATGATGCGGTCGTCCATGACCCAATAGCGTAGCCAGTAGCCGCTTTTGCCAAAGGCGATGAACAAATCCCGCAGCCTTGGATCGTCAATATCGTCAACGCTTTTGCCGATCAGCGGATGGTCGGGCAATTTCAGGACTGCCTCACGGATACGCTTGGCCGCGCGTCCGGCGGCAGCAGGATTATGGGCGTTGATAAATTCGCGCAGTCTGACCAAGTCGGCGAGGGCTTGCGGTAGCCAGCTTAAGCGACGGGACACTGCCCCTCGTTCTCGGTTCCCCATGATGCCAGCCAAGCAC
>JBAQYH010000749.1:0-6457 GCA_049299935.1 Methylobacter sp.
GATATACTCCTTGAAGATTTCCAGCGCCCGGTCCCGGGCCGGTGTTTCGATCATCACCATCGGCGCAGGGACCATACGCGCATAAAAACTATCGGGCACATGGCATCGGCCGATATTGGGGCTTTCATCCTCCAGCACAAAGTTATCGGCGACTTGATAAAGGGATTGCGCCAGCTTGTTTTCAAACGTGGCTTGCTGGGGCTGGCTTCTGCCGACATGCCCTCCGAAAGCGCTGCCTCGATGATTGGCCAGCGCCTCAAGATCGACAAAGTTCCGAAGCCGATGGATCAGGCGGGTTTTCCCCGATCCGGTCATGCCGGAAAGGACGATAAAGGGGGCGGGATTTTCTATGACCTCAAGCGCCTCGTGCCTCAAGCCTTTATAGCCGGACTCAACCCGGATAACATCAAGCCCTTGTTGATACACCCAATCCTGGGCTAACCGGGAACGCAGCCCGCCGCGCCAGCAAAAGATCAACGCGGGTTGCCGGGGATGGCTTTTGATCGACTCGCACCATTGCCGGATCATCCGCTCTTTGTATTCGCCGCTGACCAGCTTGTGGCCGAGCGCCTTAGCGGCTTCCGAACCTTCGGTCTTATAGGTCAGCCCCACATCATGGCGATGGGCATCCGAAAGTATCGGAACATTCACCGTGTTGTCAAAATGCGCCTTTTCGTATTCTCCCTCCGACCTGACGTCGATGACGGCTGTTTGGTTATTGGTGCTAAGCAGTCTGAAAGCCTCGGCGGCGGGCATGGTCGGGTGATTGTTCATACGGATTACGAATGGTTTATGACGGGGCTTAATATAACAGAAAGGCTTGGTTTCATTTTTTGATTTGTCCGGTGAGCTGAATTTTAATAGACTTGGGCACCGTTAAGCGCTTGGCCGGATATTTGAATACCTATTCATCGGCAAGTAGAGCGCCCTTCCCATTCCTGAAAAATTCCATGACAGGCTTGTAACCATGACCGCTAATATCGACGTACTGTGCGTAGGGCACGCCTCTTATGACTTGATCTTTTCGGTAAGCCGGCACCCCGGCGCCGATGAAAAAATCGTCGCCGACAGCCTGCTCAGTTGCGGCGGCGGCCCGGCCGCCAATGCGGCCGTTTGCGTCGCCAAACTGGGGTTAACGTCCGCCTTTGCCGGTTACCTCGGACGCGATCTATACGGCGACAAGCATTTCCAGGAACTCAACGATTACGGCGTCGACACGCAGCTGATCGTGCGCGGAACCTCCCCTACCCCGCTGTCGACGATCTTAGTCAAACCCGACGGCAAGCGCTGCCTGATCAATTACAAGGGCGACACGCAGGCATTACCAGCCGGGGCGCTGAACTTCACCGATGCACCGGCCAAGGTTGTGCTGTTCGACGGGCATGAGCCCTTTATCTCATTGCCGCTGGCCGAACAGGCCCGGCAAGCAAACATCCCGACGGTACTGGATGCCGGCTCGGTGCATGAAGGCACCCTGGCGTTGATGATCCGCGTCGATTACCTGGTTTGTTCGGAGAAATTTGCCGGCCAGTACGCCGGCGACGAACGCCAAGCCTTGAGCCGACTCGCTGAACTTGCGCCCGCCGTGGTGATTACGCTCGGCGAACGGGGGCTGATTTGGCAGCGCGGTAGTGAGCAGGGCTCGCTGCCTGCTTACCCTGTGACCGCCATTGACACCACCGGCGCCGGCGATGCGTTTCATGGCGCTTTTGCCGCCGCACTGGCTGCCGGCATGGATTGGCAAGCGCTGCTTCGATATGCCGGCGCAGCCGGCGCTTTGTGCTGTACCCAAATGGGCGCGCGCATGGGGTTGCCCAGCCGGAAAGAACATGACGCGTTATTTAACCAAACCCTATAGGCAAATGAACTTATAGCCATTTGATGGCTGCTGAGACTATATTTTTAAGCTGTTGCTGCCAAGACAATTCAATCCTGCCCCGAAACAAGAAGAGCAAGCCATGAAAACGGTAATGATTCAATGGTCATGGATAGGTCGTAGCAACATTAATAAATTCGGAGTTAAATCCTTGTCCCTGAAGTTTATTCCTGATTTCATCCTCCGATTTATACGCTAACCTGGAAGCAAGTGCTAAGGCATATGCGTTTTTTATGGAAAACTGGGATCGTCAAGTTCAACACTTAAATTAATCATTGTTTCTCTCCATTTTTGAATTGCATATCTATATTCGTTTTCTATAAGCCGGCTATTCGGTTGATCTCTTACGTATCAAAGTTTCGGTAGCAGGTCAGTCATATCCCTGCAAACTTTATCTAATTGATTGATACAGCGTTTACGAATGCTATTCAAATAAAATAGTGTTGACAGCATGCCTACGAATATCCACCAATGTACTTCAAATACATACGTAATAAAGTTTCCAAAATAGGCCGGAGTCAAATACCGCACAATATCCGCTAACCATTTAAGAGGGCGGTTATTGGCCTTTTTACAAAAATCAGGCGAAATATCCGGGTTCGGTTTTGAGCTGACACCTTGCTCATAAGCGAAAAATGGATTAGCGATTAACGAGTTAAATTCATTTGTTTGCGGCGGCGTTTGAACTATTTGAATATGCTTTTTTTCGCATGCATTTAATTCCATAACTGACTCCGGCGGACAAACCCAAAACAGTCCGGAAACAACTATGATAGCCATCGTCAATTCGACAAAGATCCTGTATAAATTCTTTCGTTTCTCTATTACTTTGTTCATCTTGGTTTCCAGGCCGGCCCAAGCAGGGTCGACCGTATTAACCTGACGTACAATGGCCGCTGAAGCGGGATTTGTGGGATTAATATCTACCACATCAAAATTACGCGGAATTCCATCCGGTGCATAACCGTCACTAATTTCCTTAATCTTTCTATAAGCACTAAGGTGAATGGCGATATTGCCCTTTAGTTTTTTGTCGCAGAGCTCAACTAGATTACGTGGCCCATATCGGTAGTAAATTGCGACACCATCCCGAGAATCGTATAGCCTGTCATAAATATTGGCGCTGTCCTGAATGGCCGTTATCTGATCATGATAGAGTACAAGACCATGGGCTTGTGCCTTGGTCAGCATCCACTGCAAAGCAACATCGGATAATCCGGTTCTCGGATAGCCGCCGCCGACATTGGAATGCACCCCGGCAAACCATACTTGCTCCACATACCCATTAAAGGGGATTCTGTTAAGTTTTTTCTCGTCCCATACAAATTTCTCATCCCATACTTTAGGGTGGAACGTTGTTCGCTCATCGTCAATTGACAAAGCGTGATAGGCGTTTTCTATCGAATTATTAAGATCATAATCATAGAAATCATGTGCCAACCAAGGAATCATGTTGGCGATTTTGTCAGCCGCACTAAATATCCATTTAAGTAGAAAACTGAAATCTTGCGAAAATCCTAGCGCTGAAACTGTGTCCCAAACGCCAACAAACTTAATTTTGAGGTCTCCGTTAGGCGCATGAATATCATCCTTAATGGCATATTGGTCTTTAAATTTTTGCGTGACATTCTTGTCTTTACTTTTATAACAATCAAATGCGTGACTCACCAGATGTTCACATTTGTCACTGTCAAAATCACCGTTGGGTTTCAAAGCGTGTTTTCTTATATCAATCAATCCACAAGCATTAATAAAGCCGGCAAACGCCCGAACGGTGGCCGCACCCCGGCTAAAGCCAAACAAAAATACGGCATCGCCAGGGTTATAACTCCTTGCTAGAAAATGATAAAGATGCAGTACATTGTCACGAAATCCGAAACCAAATGCGCCGGATAGTGCAGTCCTGTATTTATTTTTACTGGTATCGCTTTTATCGGTACCGACCCCTTGGTCGTAAAAAGTATATTGACCAACGCCCGGCGTATTAATATCGACAGCTTTATATGTCTTATAAACATTGCTGTCTGCACCATAACCGCCCTTATTTCCTGTTCCATCGGAACATAAAACTATATTTTTCATTTTTATTCTCCCATTATTTATTCAACAACGTTCGGGCTTATGAGCGGTTTCTAGCTTTAGCAGCATGACGCCGTCCGTAAGATAGGCGTGATTTGAGCCCATTCAATATTTGCGACAGAACCTTATCTAATCGAATACCTCATCCCCGGTTGGTTCGAGATGGGTTGTCTGATTCATGTCCTGACGGAATTTTGACAATTCGGAATACAATCTGAGCCGGGCGCGATTCAGATTACCCAGCGGCCGGTGCTCCGGAAGGCAATGCCAAGGATTCATTTTTAAGCGTTTGGTAAATTCGATCAGTTTTTGAGACTCAAATTGCTGTTTCGGTATATGAACGGTGGCGACCGGGATAAACGGGGAGAGTTTTTCCGGCCAGCGAACCGATGAGTCTTCAATGGGCATTAAATGCGGATCTGTCTGTATCTGTATCATCAGATCAAATTCCACATCGTGATTATTCAGGGTCTTGATCATATTTTCCCGGAGATAATTGAACGGCACCTTACCAAACGGCAATCCCGGTATTTTGCTTTCGACTTGCGTTTTCGGTACGAACGAATACATCACGGCCTGCCCTTCGCCCAACAGATAGGGGGTGCAGCTCCAGTAACGCTGCCCTAGCGGATTGTATTGGGTTTCATTCCACAGGCTTTGCATAGCCGCATCCAGCAGGTGGGAATCCTTGGGATTAAGGAAATAAAAGAGCGGCATATGCAGCAAGCTCCAGTACTGCAACTTGACATTTTCCCGGCTATTGGGGCTGACAAACGTCGGGCCGCCGCTGGTCGTGATGAAATCCTGGGTAAATTTTTCCTGGGAGAGTTTTTCTACATCCGTGAGATCCATGAGCTCCATGAGCTTTTTACCGGGTACCCCCATGACTTTCACCGCCATACTCATAAAACCGACATCTTCAATATCGGAAGGCACATCCGGGCCGGGACCGGCGTACCGCACATAGGCCGGGTAACTGCGCGGATTGGCAAAAATGCCCTTGCGGCAATGTTCCGGCAAGTCATCTCTTATGGTTACCGTGGCACGCAAGACACCGTGCGTTTTGGTATTACCGCCGCGTTCATAACCGCCGGGTTTGAAACGCCCGCGCATCTGGTCGGCCATGAGGTCGATGATTTTATTCAGGCTTTCTTCTTCATCCGGGGCTATTTTTTCCTCGGCCAGTTGCAAACCTTCGTCATGCCGCCGCAGATTGATCAGATACTGGATAACCCGCGCGGATGGCTCTCGAAAAAGATAGTTCCACTGCGGACGAAACCAGGGCTCCAGTCTGCGTTCGATATGCAGCAATTTCAGCAAAAACCGATGGATAAGGTTTAGTATTCTGTTCTTGATCGTCATGATGAAATCTCACTCCCTTTGGTGGGTAGGGTTGCGAGGTACTTTAACGCCCGCAGTCCAGGCATAAAAAAATAACCGCCGCCTCGTACGGTAATAAACTGCGGCAGAGATTCGGTTATCTGCATCGGCCCAGCCGGATTGGGGCGATTGAATCGATCGGTGCTCATGCCGCTTTTTAACGGTTTGCGATGACCCAACAAGGGATCTCTTTCCTGTTGGACGCCGCTGAACTTACTGCTCATAGACCAGGCGTTCTGAACGAATTCGAACTGGCGTGATATGTTGGCTACCAGACAGATGAAGTGCAGACCGCGCTTGGCAACCGGCGCATCCGGTTTGACGGCGTCCTCCGGCGCAAGCACCGGGCCATAGGCACGCCCCCGCCGCAACAACCGGTGAAAACGGGAAGAGGCCACCAGATCTTCATCCGGCCGTTTCAATCCAAAACCGAGAATTTTGATCAACCGGTTGACGAAACCGCTTACACCGGATGGTAAATCACCGGTGCGAGGATTGCTCCTGCGGATATGCGCACCTAAAGGACATCGATTCCCGCCAGGGTCCGAAACATAATTAAACTGGTTGAGCCGATCATCGCCGGGGATTCCGGGGATGTCTTCGGCAGCCGGTGGCACCAACGGCAATCCGTTCCGTTGCCGCCCCACCATGGCTGCGGCCAACTGTTCACGTTTTTCAGGTATCGAACCGGACGCCTTGTCCAGAAATTGCCAGAAGCCGGGTACATCCTGAGCCAATTGCCGCAAGACAAGGTAGCTGCCGTTTCGGGCAAAATCTTTTAGTGCGGGTTGCTCTTCCGCATTGGGCAAAGCCGCTGCCAGGGGATCTGTTTGCAAATCGATGAGTGGTCTTGCGATGTATTGTCGGTATTCGTTGGGATAGCCGAGCACCACTTCGCCTAATGCCAGCAAATTGGAATAACCATCGCGTTGATGCGGGTCTGTACTTTGTTGACGTTCCCAATCAATATTGGGTTGACTGATGCCATCGGCAAAGCCGAAGGGTTCAAT
Source organism: Methylobacter sp. (assembly GCA_049299935.1). GTDB lineage: Bacteria > Pseudomonadota > Gammaproteobacteria > Methylococcales > Methylomonadaceae > Methylobacter_A. The sequence continues at coordinate 6,346 of JBAQYH010000749.1, forward strand.
CTCGCCAATATCCTGAGTCGGCAACTGGCTCAGCACCTGGAATGCAGACGGGAAAAGTTTGCCCTCAACTTTTTCTCGCCAAGCCTTGATGCCATTTTTTTCGGCATACAGC
>JBAQYH010000750.1:0-2023 GCA_049299935.1 Methylobacter sp.
GCGACGTACTGCGTGACGACGGCATTAACTACAGCGACTACGTCACCGAATTGGTGTTGCTGCTGTTCATTAAAATGGAATATGAAAACACCGAAGCCGGATTGCTGAACAAACACAAACTCCCCGAAGGCTGCCGCTGGCCTGATTTGAACGGCAAAAGCGGTTTAAACCTGTTGAACGAATACAAACGCATTCTCTTCATCCTCTCAACAGGTAAAGAGATTGTTAAAGACCCAAAAGATGAAAGCAAAACCATCGAAAAAACCGTCATTACCGACCCGTTGATTTTGGCGATTTATGCCGATGCCCAAACCCGTTTAAGAGAGCCGCGCCATTTAGAACAACTGATAAAAGCCTTGGACGGCATCGACTGGTTCAGCGCCCAACGCGACGGCCTCGGCGACTTATACGAAGGCTTGCTGGAAAAAAACGCCAGCGAAACCAAATCCGGTGCCGGGCAATACTTTACCCCGCGTCCGTTGATCGACAGCATTATCCGTTGCATCAAGCCGCAAGCCGGTGAACTGATCCAAGATCCCGCCGCCGGTACCGCAGGTTTTTTAATTGCTGCCGATGCTTTTATCAAAAGCAATACCGACGACTACTACAGCCTGCACGAGAAAGACCGGACTTTCCAGCGCAATAAAGCCTTTGTCGGCATGGAGCTGGTGCCGGGGACGCGCCGATTGGCGTTGATGAACTGCTTGTTGCACGGCATGGAAGGCGACGACGAAGGCGTGGTGCATTTAGGCAATACGCTGGGTCTGCCCGGCACCCAATTGCCCAAAGCTGATGTGATACTGACCAATCCGCCGTTCGGCACGGCCAAAGGCGGAGGCGGTCCGACCCGCGACGACTTCACCTACAAAACCGGCAATAAGCAACTGGCGTTCCTGCAACATATCTACCGCAGCCTGAAACCCGGAGGCCGTGCCGCCGTAGTGCTGCCCGATAATGTCCTGTTCGAGGCCGGAGTCGGCACCGACATCCGCCGCGATTTAATGCACAAATGCAACCTGCATACGATACTCCGGTTGCCCACCGGCATTTTCTATGCCCAGGGCGTTAAAACCAACGTGTTGTTTTTCAGCAAAGGCACGGCGGAAAAACCGGAACAGGACGAAAACTGTACGCAAAACGTCTGGGTCTACGACCTGCGCACCAACATGCCCAGCTTCGGCAAACGCACGCCGTTCGGCGACCGGCATCTGCAACCGTTTGAAGACTGTTTCCATGCCAACGAACGTAAAGAAGCAGATGGAAATATCCCTCTTTCCCTTGATGGCGAGGGGGAAACAGATACCCGCTGGCGCAGTTTCTCCCGTGACTGGATTAAAACCCAAAAAGCCGACTCGTTGGATATTGCCTGGCTGAAAGACCAAGACAGCGTCGATGCCGCCAGCTTGCCGGAACCGGATGTATTAGCCGCCGAAGCGATGAGCGAACTGACCGAAGCCCTGCGCGAACTCAACGGCTTGATGCAGGCGTTGGGCGCTGGCGATGAAGCCAAAGTGCAGCGGCAATTATTGATTGATACTTTGGCTTTGCAGGAGGAGCAATGAACCTGCCAGCCAATACCGAACACTTTCCGCCGATACTGACGCTCATTCAACAGGCTAAATCACGGGCGTTAAGCACGGTCAACCAGCAACTGCTGGAACTGTATTGGCAGATTGGCGAATACCTAAGCCGTAAAGTGAACGAACAAGGTTGGGGGCAAAATGTCGTACAACAGCTAGCCGCTTGGCTGGCTACGCAAGAACCCAATTTGCGCGGCTTTTCCGCACAAAACTTATGGCGCATGAAGCAGTTTTTTGAGACTTATCAAGGTGATGAAAAACTCTCACCACTGTTGAGAGAATTGCCGTGGTCTAGCCATTTGCACCTTATGAGCAAGTGTCAAACAGCACAAGAGCGGGAATTCTACCTGAATGTTGCAGTGCGCGAACGCTGGAGTGTCCGCGAACTGGAACAGCAAATTAATAACGCTTTGTTTGAACGAACCATTACATCCCCATTAAAA
>JBAQYH010000751.1:0-5964 GCA_049299935.1 Methylobacter sp.
TTAAACGTATAAAATTACTTTTTTACGTAAGTTCTTGTGTCGACTATTTATTACAATCCTAAATAGACCACCACAAGCACCCACACAAATTATTTTGATCAGGTTTTTAAAGAGCGAGGAGCAAAGCCCCCTGTTGAGCTGGACTATTATACAGATCCAAATCAACTTGTCAACATCCCGTTAACTTTATTTTCAATCCTTGTTTCACCGAAGACTGTTACAAAGCCCCGAAGAAGCCGACCATTATAACCTACTCGATCCGCTTGTCAACATCCATGCTAACTTTATTTTCTTGCTAGGCATCCTGTCTATTCTTCCAAAGCAACCTGCCCCTGAAAGAACGGCGTATTATACAGGTATCAACACCAACGTCAAGAGGTCATTTCTATAAAGTACTCACTTATGCGTTCAACCAATCCAAATATCTTGCAACACCTTGCCTAACGGTTAAGAAGTCCTTTGCATACCCAGCTTCTCTTAACCCGGAAATATCAGCTTGCGTATAGCTTTGATAGGCCCCCTTTAAATGCTCTGGGAAGGGGATGTACTCGATACTCCCTTCTTTATGCCAATCAATTACCGCCTGAGCGACTGCATTAAAAGGTTCTGCACGCCCCGTTCCTACGTTATAAATGCCGCGCTGTTCCGGATGATCTAAAAACCATAAATTCACATCGACCACATCATCTACATGAACAAAGTCCCGCTTTTGCTCGCCATCGGCCATGCCATCACATCCTTCGAACAGCTTGGCCTTTTTTTGCTCGATAATCTGTCGATTAAAATGAAACGCCGTGCTGCTCATGGCGCCTTTATGCTGCTCCCTTGGTCCGTAAACATTAAAATAGCGAAAACCAACAATCGGACTTAAGGTTTTAGCCAATAAAGGACGGACATATTGATCGAATTGGAATTTTGAATAGGCATACATATTGATAGGATGCTCACAACTGCGATCGACCCGAAAACCATGCTTGCCATCCCCGTAAACCGAAGCCGATGAGGCATACATAAAAGCGACATTTCTTGCGATACACCAATGCAATAAGCGCTTGGAATAATCGTAATTATTCATCATCACAAACCGCCCGTCCCATTCCGTTGTCGCAGAACAAGCTCCCTGATGGAAAACCGCCCGCACGCCATCAAAAAAATGAGCCACGCCAATTTTCTCCAGAAACTCCTCCTTGTCCATGTAATCGGCGATATCAAGATCGGCGATATTGTGCATTTTCCGCCCATTAGCCAGATGATCGACCAGCAATATATTGCTCTCACCACGCAGGTTTAACGCTCGAATAATATTACTGCCGATAAAGCCTGCACCGCCCGTAACAACAATCATTCCAATCCCCTCGCTTTTTTTATCATCGCGGTTGTCGACTGCCCGTCAACAAACTGCAAAATCTTTACTTCGCCGCCCGCCTTAATGACGCAATCCCCGCCGGCGACCTGCTCCGAACTGTAATCGCCGCCTTTGACGATGACATCCGGCAACAATCTGCAATACAGTCTCTCCGGGGTTTCTTCTTCGAATGAAACCACCCAGTCCACGCAGGCTAATGCCGCCAAAACCGTCATCCGCTCCTGCAAGCCATTAATGGGCCGGGTTTCTCCTTTCAGCTGCCTGACCGACGCGTCGGAATTGACTGCTACCACCAGCCGATCACCCAACGCCTTTGCCTGCTGCAAATAAGTCACATGCCCGGCATGTAATAAATCGAAGCACCCGTTGGTCATAATGATGCGCTCATCATGAGCCTTGGCACCGGCCAATATTCCCGCCAATTCATCTTCCGATACGACACCGTATTGGGAATCCCGGTCTCCGTGCATAGCTCGTGTTAACTCCTGCATTGATACGGTTGATGTTCCCAACTTTCCGACCACAATGCCCCCGGCCAGATTCGCCAGATACATTGCTTCATGCAACGCCATATCTAGCGCCACACAAAGAGCCATCACTGCAATGACCGTATCTCCAGCGCCGGTCACATCAAAGACATCCTTAGCCTGTGCCGGCAATGAATGCGCCTGGGCATCTTGGATCAGGGTCATACCCGCCTCACCGCGAGTCAGCAAAAGCGCCGGGATTTGATGCTGCGTTAACAACCCGCGGCCTTTTTCTATCAAATCTTCTTCATGCTCAGCGACACCGACCACCGCCTGCAATTCAGACAGGTTCGGCGTTATCAGGTCTGCTTGAGCATAGCGCCGATAATCCACGCCTTTCGGATCCACCAAAACCTTAAGACCGGCTTGCTTGGCCTCGAGGATATACGCTGAAACATCCGCCAAGGTGCCTTTGCCGTAATCCGAGAAAACAACCGTATCATTCTTGGGCAGGTGCTCAATTAACTTCGCCCGCAAGGCATCCGCATCAAACTTAAGCGACGTTTCTTCAAAATCAATACGAATCAATTGCTGATGCTGCGCCATAACCCGCAACTTGCAGATGCTGCGAATGTCCTGCTCGACGACAAAATCGCAGTCCACACCTTCCGCTTCCAGCAACCGCCTTAGGGTATCGCCCTCGGCGTCATCGCCGACAACGCCCAACAGAGTGACCTTGCCGCCTAATTTGGCAATATTGAGCGCGACATTGCCCGCGCCACCGACACGATCTTCAATCGATTTAACCCGTACCACCGGCACAGGCGCTTCCGGCGAAATGCGCGCCGCCTGCCCGGACCAGTATCGATCCAGCATCACATCGCCGATAACGATAATACGAGCCTGCCCAAACTCAGGTGCCGCTGCCAACATTAATAAGCCTCCTCAATTACGCCACACCACCAGTGGCCGATCAATATATGCGCCTCCTGAATTCTTGCGGTCACATCCGACGGCACAACCACCGAATGGGTAACCCGGCCGCTCAGCTCACCGCCGTCACGCCCGGTTAATCCGATAACAGCCATACCTTTCAACCTTGCAGCTTCCACCGCGTATAATATATTTTTGCTGGTTCCTGATGTGGAAATAGCAATCAAACAATCTTTTTCATTGGCAATAGCCTCAATCTGCCGGGAATAGACCGTATCAAAGCCTATGTCATTGCTGTGCGCCGTTAAAATCGAGCTGTCAGTAGTCAACGCAATCGCCGCCAGAGCCTTCCGATTTTTTTCATATCTGACCACCAACTCCGCAGCGATATGCTGGCAATCGGCCGCACTGCCGCCATTGCCGCACAGCAATATTTTCCCGCCCTGCTTTAATGTTTTAATCAGCAACTCCCCGGCCGCTACAATAACATCTGAACAATCAGCCAACCGCTCCATCATGGCCTTGTGCTCTTCAAGCTCGGCAATAAACGTCTTCAAAATAATGCCCCCTAGGCAATGTCTGAATTTAATACTTCAGTTGCGGCGACCGGCTGATCGCCCTTGCGATGTTCCTTAAACTGCATGGAATGCAAACGGGCATAGGCACCATTTTGTGCAATCAGCTCCTGGTGAGAGCCTCTTTCCACGATGCGCCCATGGTCCATCACCAAAATCATATCGGCATTTTCAATGGTTGACAGCCGGTGGGCAATGACCAGCGTCGTCCTGTTGCTCATGACTTTTTGCAGCGCCGCCTGTATATATCGCTCGGATTCGGTATCCAGCGCCGATGTCGCCTCATCCAGTATCAATATCGGAGCGTCTTTCAGCAATGCCCGGGCCAACGCCAATCTTTGCCGTTGCCCTCCGGACAGCTTGACGCCGTTTTCGCCTATTTCCGTGTCCAGGCCCCGCTCCAGCTTGGAGATAAATTCCATCGCATAGGCATCTTTCGCGGCCGCAGTTATTTCGCTTCGGGCGGCCGTCGCGAGCGCCCCGTAAGCGATATTGTTGGCTATCGTATCATTGAATAAAGTGACTTGCTGGTTGACCAGCGCCAGCTGCTTTCTTAAATTTGCCAGCTCGTAGGCGTTTATTTCAACGCCGTCCAGCAATATCTCTCCGCTGTCATGCGGATAGAATCGCGAAACCAAGTTGGCAAGCGTGCTTTTACCGCCTCCGGAAGCGCCTACCAGCGCAATGGTCTGCCCCGGCTCGGCCTTGAAATTGATGTCGATAAGCGCCGGTTCATTGGCGCCCGCATATTGAAACGACAGGTTTTTAAATTCCAGCGCTCCCTTGCATCGTTCGGCCTGATAAGTGCCTTCATCCAACTCGCCCGGCTCATCCAGAATCTCAAACAGCGATTCGGCGGCCGCGATGCCTTTTTGAATATCGCCGTTTGCATCGCTCAATTGCCTGATCGGTTTCGGCAATAAAAACGCCGCGGTCAGATAGCCGACGAACTCGCCGACCGTGGATTGCTTCATCAGGAACAAGGCCATATACATCAGGAATGACAAGGCTATCGCGATGATGAACTGCATGATCGGGTTATGGATAGCCATCGTCGTCGACAGCTTTAACGATTGTCTCCGGTTATTTAAACTGCTCTCCAAAAACCGCCGACGCTCGTATTCTTCGCCGCCGTAACTGCGTACGACCCGATGCCCGCCGACCAATTCCGACGTGATATGGGTCATGTCGCCGACCGATTCCTGCATTTTCTTGCTGATTCCCCGGAGGCGCTTGCTGACGTAAGCCACCAACAGCGCAAGAACCGGCGCTATGCCGACAAAAACCAGCGACAACATCCAGTTTGAATAAAATAAATAGGCCAGCAAGCCTATAGCGGTAAAGCCTTCGCGCACAATGGTACGCACCGCATCGGTGGTGGCCTGGGTAACCTGCCCGACATTATTGGTTATCCTTGAAATCATGTAACCGCTGTTATGCGCGTCAAAGTAGGCGGTCGGCAATCGCGTATACTGGTCAAAGATCTCGCAACGCAACGCATGCACGACGTTGGTCGATACTTTGGCCAGAAAATAGTTGCCCAGATAAGCGCCAATGCCGTGGACGATAATTAAACCGCTAAACAATAGCGGTAGATAATTCATGCCCTCCCGCGTCTCGGTTTGCAGCGTGTCGATGATATGCTTGATCAATGCCGCAAATAAAGTCTGGGTGCCCGAATAAATCAGGAAGCCGACAATGCTGATTGCAAAAAGCCCTAAATGCGGCTTCACATAAGTCATCAAACGCTTATATATTTGGGCGCTTTCTTTAGATTTTTTTTTCATGTTTTTTGAATGCTTCATTAAACTCGTAGCGGCGCATTAGCTGCATCCCGGCAATACTGGGATACGCCTTTTGTTGCGACAATAAAATCCCGCCGCTCCAGACGGTCCAACAACCGTTGGTAATTAAGGTCCTGCTTGCTTTTATCATTATGCCGATGCCAGAGATGCAGCACAGGCACCGCAAACCGCCCTTCCTTGCGCTTGATACCGGCATGTATCAAGCGAATAACCAGGTCGGAATCCTCAAACCCCCAACCTTCGAAAAGCTCATCAAAACCATTCGCCGCTAAAAAATCGTTTTTCCATATCGCCAGATTGCAGGTCATGGCCTTTTCCCACTTGCTGGGTTGCAGCTTCCTTAAAAACCCTAAAGGCAGCCGGATAAAGGCGGAAATCCGGTTGATCTTTTTTTGCCGCCAGAGGGAAATAAAATAACTCAACGGTTTTTGATGCAACGGAATATGTTTTTCAATGGCTTCCTGGGTAAACGACTCGCTCAACAGCACCCTGTTTCCCGGCACAAAATACCCAGGCTCCGCCAGCTGCCGATGCCGGGCGATAAAATCAGGCCCAAGAACGCAGTCGCCATCAATAAACAGCAAATAGCCGCCCTGACTGCTCGCAACCGCCTTATTCCTGATGGTTCCCGCCCTGAATCCCTGGTCGTCATGATGCACGTGTTGAATGGGCACAGGGCTTTTAGCGCAATAGGCTTGGACTCGTGCCTGATTAGCGGGTGTGGACCCGTCGTCAGCAATGATAATTTCAAACGCTGGGTCTTGCTGGGCAAACAGGCTGTCCAGACAAAGCTCTAATGCGGCAGGCCAGTTATAGGT
>JBAQYH010000752.1:0-1980 GCA_049299935.1 Methylobacter sp.
ATGTTGGACGATCCGTATTCGGCGATGGGAATGCTTTCGTCGCCGTCAATGCCGCACGGCATGCTTGCGCCCAGCAGGATTTCATTATCCAGATGTTCGTAAACAAACTGGTGTATGTTATGCAAATAGCCCAGCGTGTCTTTTACATCGGCAAACGGCGGGGTAATCAATTCGATCAGCGCTTCGGAATAATCCGTGGTGATGTACGGATGGGTCAGCGCGGCGCCTAATACTTTGGGATGCGGTGTTTGGGCAATGAATCCGTCTTTGGATATACGCAGGCTTTCTTTCTCAATTCCTTTAAGCCCCCCGCAAAGCAGTTGCTGATGGCCGTTTGCAGTAAGTTGCTCCAAACGTGTTGAAAGCGCGTTATTCGAATTAGTCATAGAATGGGGCATGCCCTGTAGTCCTTGTATAATCCGACTATTATAAAGAGTTTAACCGATTGAAGAAATATTATAAGACCTATCGCCACGAACGACTTACATGGAGCCGTTGTCGAGACACGAAGGACATGAAGTTCTGCCTTGGTTTCTCCCGGCGCACCGCTACGCTTACATTGATCGAACAAACCTAAGCTATAGCATCTATAATCTTAGTATTTCTATCCCCGGATAAATCCTCAAGGAGATCGTCATGTTTGAATCGGCAGAGCTTGGACACAAAATAGATAAGGCCACTTACGACATGGAAGTGCCCAAACTGCGCGAGGCGCTGCTGGAAGCCCAGATGGATTTGGCAAAGCTGGCTAAATTCCCGGTTATCATTTTGATTGGCGGCCTGGATGGCGCGGGGCGCGGCGAAACCGTCAACTTGCTCAACGAATGGATGGACCCGCGGTTTATCCAGACTCACGGCATGGGTGAGCCGTCGGATGAGGAACTTGATCGTCCGATGATGTGGCGGTTCTGGCGCGAGCTTCCTCCCAAAGGCAGGATAGGCGTGTTTCTGGGCTCCTGGTATACCTGGCCGATTCTCAATCGCGTGACCGGCCGCACCAAGGCAGCCGAACTTGACCAGAGCATGGAACGCGCCAGACGCCTGGAAAAAATGCTGACCGACGAGGGCGCGCTGATTCTCAAATTCTGGATGCATTTATCCAAGGACAAGCAGGAAAAACGCCTGAAACTGCTTGAGGAAAATCCATTAACCCGCTGGCGCGTGACCGACCGCGACTGGAAACACTTCAAGTTATACGACAAGTTCAGCGTTATACATGAAAGCGTGATACGGCACACCAGTACGGCTGAAGCGCCGTGGACCATCGTCGAGGGCTACGATCCGCGCTACCGCAGCTTGACTGTCGGCAAGGTGATTCTTGATGCGATATGCAAACGCCTGGATGATGCCGACCTGAAAACGTCAGAGGTTCATGCCCCGCCGCCGCTGCCCTCGATAGACCAACTTAATATTCTGAAGACGCTGGATCTGACCCAGAAAATTGACAAAAAAAGATTCAAGACTGACTTGGAAAAATATCAAGGCAAGCTCGCTTTGCTGACCCGCGAAGCCAAGTTTAAGGACATCACCGTCATCGCCATGTTCGAAGGCAATGACGCCGCCGGCAAGGGCGGTGCAATTCGGCGCATCACCAGCGCCCTAGATGCGCGCTGGTACAATATTATTCCGGTTGCCGCGCCTACCGAAGAAGAACGCGCCCAACCTTATTTATGGCGCTTTTGGCGGCATATTCCCAGGCGTGGGCGGGTGACGATTTTCGACCGCTCCTGGTACGGCCGCGTGTTGGTCGAACGGGTTGAGGGTTTCTGCTCAAAAGTGGACTGGATGCGCGCTTACAGCGAGATCAACGATTTTGAAGCGCAGCTGGTGCGCCACAATATTGTGGTGGTCAAATTCTGGCTCGCGATCAGCAAGGAAGAACAACTTAATCGTTTTAATGAGCGCGAAAAAATCGGTTTTAAACGCTTCAAGATTACCGAAGAAGACTGGCGCAATCGCGATAAATGGGATGAGTATGAG
>JBAQYH010000753.1:0-6314 GCA_049299935.1 Methylobacter sp.
TGCCGCTTGCTTCCTGCGCTCCTCGCTTTTATCGAGGGTCAGCAGAAGGGGCTCCTGCCCCTCTGCTGACGCGCGGCATCCCTGCCGCGCCCCTAACGGGCTTATCTCGATAAAAGCTCCGGTGCTCAGCGCGGCAAACGGGAGAAATATCATCCATGCGTAACATCGGTTACTAACTATAATAAAAGAGGTTTTGCTATGAATGCTGACTTTAGCCAATTGCTTGCCGGTATGCGCGACGATTTCGTCCGGGAACTGCCCGATCGCTGCGATTTACTTGAACAAGGCGTATTAGCTTTGGAGCGGGGCGGAGCAGGCGCTTTCGATGAGCTTTACCGTCAGATCCATAGTCTCAAGGGCGCCGGCGGCACTTTCGGCGTGCCTGTCAGCACCAGCATTTGTCATCAGTTTGAAAGTTTTATCAGTGCCGCTCGCGGGCGTTTTGATCCATTGGCGGTGAGCTATGCCCTGAGTTATGTGGATTTGCTGCGTCGCGTCGCCGAGGCGCCGGAGCAGGACGGCGTTTTGACGATTGCGATAGAACAGGATTTGGAACAGCTGCGCATCTCCAGTATGCCGGGCTGTGCATCCGTGTTATTAGTGGAGCCGTCGGTTGCTACGCGGAAATTTTGCCAGGGGGTACTGGAGCCGTTGTCGGTGCGCTTGGTGAGTCAGGACCGGGGGCTGTCGGCGCTGGAATTACTGCTCCATCAGCCTTTCGATTTATTGGTCGCCGCGCGCGAACTGCCGGATCTTAACGCTCTCGCGCTGGTGGCGGCGCTGCGCGAATCCGGCGGCCGCAATAAAGACATTCCGGTTATCCTGATCAGCAGCAATGCGGCTCCGGCCCCGGTTTACCTGAATATTAACGCCACCATTAAACGCGATGCGGAGTTTGTGTCCACGCTCACGCGTTGCGCCGAGGATGTATTGGCTAGTTGTAGTAACTGATGTTACTTAAACTAAAAAAGTTACCGCGAAGACACGAAGTTTTATTGCTTCGCGCCCTTCGCGTCTTCGTAGGGAATAATACAATTCCTCGTTTCCACGCGCTGCGCTCATCGTTATACACAACTATTTCAAAGCGCGTCATCCCGGCAGGGATTATATGGATGTACACAGCTCGCCATCCATGCCGCCGTAGCTTCGCGAGACTGGAAGCTGGAGCTTCCCGCACTGAGTTCCCAAGCTGGAGCTTGGGAACTAGCGCAAATGTTAATCGAGTAGGGCGCGCCGTGCGCGCCAAAGGAATAGCAAAGTTTTTCGTAACTATTCAGCGTTATGACGTAATGGCCCGCTCCTACAGCGATTAATTAATGGCATTGGGCCATAACGCTGAGTAGTTAGTTACAGTTTTTCAAGCATCGGGAAAGGCGCGCACGGCGCGCCCTACAGAGGCGAGATCTCCTGCGTCGCCTAAAGCGCCTACTGTTGGTGCTCTACCTCCGGCATCCATGCCGCCGTAGCTTCGCAAGACTGGAAGCTGGAGCTTCCCGTACTGAATTCCCAAGCTGGAGCTTGGGAACTGGCGCTAAGACACGAAGACACGAAGTGTATTTCTTCGCGCCCTTCGTGTCTTCGTGGTGAATAAAAAAATATTAATCGCTTATTGCGCTTCTTATGATTGTCAATCCTAACGAGAGCTGACTATGGAAAATAATATTCAGGCCACTCTTTCCAAAATGCGGGAGGAGTTTATTGTGCGTTTACCGGATCGCCTGGAGCTTCTCAAAACGCTGCTGGCGGATCTTGAGAGCGGCCAGAGCGGGTCGATTAAGGAACTGCACCGCGCCGCGCATAGCTTGGTGGGGTCGGCAGTAGGGTATCAACTGATGCAGGTTTCTGCCGCGGCGCGCAATCTGGAGCAGGTCATAGCCGCGATACCCGTTGACGGTATGTTGGACGAGCATGGACTGGATGTCATGCGCAACGCGCTGGCGGATCTGGAAGCGCAGGCGGTTAAGCCGGGCTATGCTTTTGTCCCGCAGGAACCGGAGCGGCGGACAGAGGCTCCGCGCATCGTGGTCGTCGACGATGACAAGGAACAAGCCGCCTGGCTATGCGCCAGGCTTGAACAGGCGGGTTATCAGGTCGAGGTGTTTCACGAACTTGCGGCTTTTGCCGCCGCCAGTCTAATATCCGCGCCGCCTTCCGCGGTGATCATGGATATGGTGTTTCCCGAAGGCGACGATGCAGGCGCGCGCGTTATCGCACAATTGAAAGAGGCCAGCCTTAACGGTTTCCCTGTCATCTTCATTTCCGTGCGGCAGGATATGGCGGCAAAGCTTGCCGCCTACCGGTCGGGAGCGACTTGTTACCTGACCAAGCCGGTGAACATCGACGCTTTGCTGCGAGTGGTTAGCGAGTCGGGCGCGTTGACGCCGAAGGAACCTTTTTGCGTGTTGTTGGTCGACGACGATACCGGGCAACTCGCGGCCCAAGGCCTTATCTTGCGGCAAGCCGGCATGACGGTGCTGGAAACGGACGATCCTTTGAGGGTTCCGGCCATATTGGAAGATTTTGCGGCCGAGATACTGGTACTGGATATGGTTATGCCGGAATGTTCCGGCCCGGAACTGGCGGCCATTCTGCGTGATGACGAACGGTACGCCCAGACGCCGATTGTCTATTTGTCGGCGGAAACGAATGTGGACAGGCAACTGCTGGCGATGAATCGCGGCGGCGACCATTTTCTGACCAAACCGGTCGATCCGCGTCATCTGGTCGCGACGGTGACTTTGCATGCACGGCGTTTTCGTCAGGCACGGGAGGAGGCGGAATCGCTGCGCGCTACGTACTACGAGAAGGAACGCCAGCAGCAGGCGCTCGATGCCCATGCTATCGTCAGTGCCGCCGATGTTAACGGCATCATCACTTACGTAAACGACAAGTTCTGCCAGATCAGCGGCTACAGCCGGAATGAGCTGTTGGGCCGCAACCATCGCATCGTTAAATCGGCTGTGCATACCACTGAATTCTATGCCGATATGTGGCGCACTATCGCTCGCGGCAATGTCTGGCGGGGAGAGGTTTGTAACCGGACTAAAGGCGGCTCCCTGTATTGGGTGGAAACCAGTATCGTGCCTTTTTTGGATAACACCGGACGGCCTTATCAGTACGTCTCCATCCGCACCGACATCACTCATATCAAGGAGGCCGAGCTGCGCCTGCGCCTGCTGGAGCGGGCCATGGAGGCCAGTGCCAGCGGTATCAGCATGGCGGATGTCAACAGTCCCGACATGCCGTTGATTTACGTCAATCCGGCCTTTGAGCATATGACCGGTTACAGCCGCAATGAAGTGATCGGGCGCAACTGCCGTTTTTTGCATGGCGATGAAAGCGATCAGCCGGGTTTAAATGAAATTCGTGCGGCGTTGCGCGAGGGGCGCGCCGGCGAGGCTTTGCTGCATAATTACCGGAAGGACGGCACGCCGTTCTGGAATGACTTGCGCATCGCGCCGGTGCATGACGAACTGGGCCGGCTCACCCATTTCATCGGTATCTCCGACGATGTCACCGAGCGCCGCGAGGCCGGCGATGCGCTACGCAAAAGTGAAGAGCGTCTGCGCCGCAGCCAGCTCTACGCCAACATCGGCACTTGGGACTGGAACATCCAGACCGGCCGGATCCTTTGGTCGGAACGCATAGCGCCATTGTTCGGTTATCCTGAGGGGCAGCGGGAAGCGACCTATGAACATTTCTTTAACGGCGTGCACCCGGACGACCGGCAGAAAGTGATCGATGCGATTGACGCCTGCGTGAAATTGGGAGCCGAATACAATATCGAGCACCGCTGCGTGTGGCCGGACGGCACGGTACGCTGGCTGCTGGAGCATGGCGACGTGGTGCGTGCCGAGGACGGCACTCCGCTGAATATGCTGGGCGTGGTGCAGGACATCACCAAACGCAAGCTCGCCGAGCTGGCTTTGGCGGAGAATCGCATCCACCTGGAAGAGTCTCAAAATCTGGCGAAGCTGGGTAATTGGGAAGCCGACCTTGTCACCGGCGAAATCTATTGGGCGGACGAAATTTACCGTATTTTCGGCCAGGATGCCGAAACATTTACGCCGAGCGTCAAAGCCTTTTTAGACTCCGTGCATCCTGACGATGTTGAGCGGGTGCGCGAAAGCGAACGGCGGGCGGCGGAAACCGGCATCCATAACGTATTTCATCGCATTATCCGCCCTGACGGTGAAGTGCGCCATGTGCATGAGCTGGCGAGACTCGAACGAAACACGGATGGCCGGTTCGTACGCCTGATCGGCACCGTGCAGGACGTGACCGAATTGAAACAGGTCGAACAGGCGCTGATTAAATCCCGCGACGAAGCGGAGCGCGCGAACAATGCCAAGTCCGAATTCTTATCCAGCATGTCGCACGAACTGCGTACGCCGATGAATGCCATTCTGGGCTTTGGCCAGCTGCTGGAAATAGATGCCGGGCTGACGGAAGATCAAGCGGATTATGTCGGGGAGATATTGAAGGCGGGGCGTCATTTACTGGAACTTATCAACGAAGTGCTGGACCTGTCCAGGATCGAGTCGGGCAGCATCAATCTGTCGATGGAGCCGTTGCCTTGCGCTGAACTGATGGCGGAATGTTTGGCGCTCGTCAAGCCCATTGCCCAAAGGTTAGGCATCGCCGTCAAGGATCCGGCGATCGGCGCTTATGTGATACGCGCCGACCGCACCCGGCTCAAGCAGGTGCTGTTAAACCTGCTGTCCAATGCGATTAAATACAACCGGCCCCAGGGAGATGTGTCGATCCAGGTTATCGGGCAGGACGGCTGGGTGCGTATGGCGGTATCCGATACCGGCTACGGCATACCGGCAGCGCGGCAGCAGGAGGTTTTTCAGCCGTTTTCACGTTTGGGTGCGGAAGAAACCGATATTGAGGGCACCGGCATCGGCCTGACCATCAGCCGCAGGCTGATGGAAATGATGGGAGGCACGATCGACATGGAGAGCGAGGAGGGGCGGGGCAGCACTTTTTGGATTGAACTGCCGGAAGTCGTTTCCGAACAGGGTATTCTAAGCAATGATTCGGGCGGACAGGCCATGGCGGCCGAGACAGCGGGTGCCGGCAAATGCCGGTATACGGTGCTTTATATCGAAGATAATCCGGCCAATCTCAGGCTGGTCGCCCAGATTCTGGGCAGGAACCCGCAAGTGCAGCTGATTACGGCGCATACCCCGGAGTTGGGGCTGGAGCTGGCTTCGGCGCATCGTCCTGAATTGATTCTGCTCGATATTAACCTGCCGGGCATGGACGGCTATCAGGTGTTAAGCGTATTGCGATCCCTGGATTCGGCAAAAAATACGCCGGTGATTGCGGTCAGCGCCAATGCCACGCCGCGCGATATTGAACGGGGAATGGAAGCGGGTTTTGACGACTATATTACCAAGCCTGTTGATGTCGTGCATTTTCTTGAAGTCGTGGATCGATTGCTTCCCGAGTGCAAGGCAAAATGAGCGGCTTAGGTGTGAATAAGTGAACAGATTGAGTTATGAAAAAACACCTTAAAATGACCGCGGCGTCGGCGCTAATGGGCATCCTGATTATGGCTGCGTTTATGACCGGGCGGCATTACCTCGTTGCTGTAATCCCCATTAAGATCGGCGTATTGCATTCGCTGACCGGCACCATGGCCGTCAGCGAAAAACCACTGGTCGATGCGGTACGCTTGGCGGTTGAAGAAATCAATGCTCAGGGCGGATTGCTCGGCAAACCGGTGGAAATAGTCGTGGCTGACGGCAAGTCCGACCCGGATGTGTTTGCCCAAGAAGCCGAACGCTTGATCGAACGGGAGCATGTCAGTGTCCTGTTCGGTTGTTGGACATCGGCCTCCCGCAAGGCGGTTAAACCGGTTGTCGAGAAACACCGGCATCTGTTGTTTTATCCTGTGCAGTACGAAGGCATGGAGCAATCGGCCAATATCATTTACACCGATGCCGCACCCAATCAGCAGATCGTGCCGGGTACCCGCTGGGCCGCGCAGAAATTCGGGCAGCGTGTTTATCTGGTGGGGTCGGATTATGTTTTTCCCCGCACCGCCAATATCATCATAGCCGACCTGATCAACATCTCCGGCGGGAAAATTCTCGGCGAGCGTTATCTGCCTCTGGGGAGCGCTGACGTGGCGGCAATCATTGAGGATATTGCCCGGAAAAAGCCCGACGTCGTGCTCAACACCCTCAACGGCGACAGCAATGCGGCCTTTTTTTCCGCTTTGGCCGCAGCCGGGCTGAGCGATTTGCCGTTGGTTTCTTTCAGCGTGGAAGAAGGCGGCATGCTGGCTTGGAACGGCGGACGGC
>JBAQYH010000754.1:0-2592 GCA_049299935.1 Methylobacter sp.
TTGTTGGAACCTCTGGCTTGAAAGATAAAACAAGAGGCTAGTCCAATAATTCTGTCTGGAACCATTGGACTAGCCTCCTGCCTTGCGTGTTTGACTTTACGGCTGTATTTGCTTTTATCGCAAAAGGTTTGCGCTTTGTTAAACAGGTGCGCGTACTTCGCGACCGGGTTTTGGTTGGGAACGCCATCGGTTCCTTGTTGATTTTTACGTCTTTTCATCATTTACCTCTTATAATATGCCAAGTTTGTGTGATTCCACACAGCAGTAATATACCATTTTTTAAGAGTACATAGCGCTAGTGAAATTTAGAAAAGATTTTGATGTCATAGTGGTTGGCGGCGGCCATGCGGGTACGGAAGCTGCGTTGGCATCGGCCCGGTGCGGCGCGAATACGCTGCTGTTAACGCAAAATATCGACACCTTGGGGCAAATGAGCTGCAATCCTGCGATAGGCGGGATAGGCAAGGGGCACCTGGTTAAGGAAGTCGATGCATTAGGCGGGGTCATGGCTCGGGCTATCGATCATGGGGGCATTCAGTTTCGCACCCTGAACGCCAGCAAAGGCCCGGCAGTTCGGGCGACCCGCGCCCAGGCGGATCGTCAGCTTTACAAGCAGGCGGTCAGAACGGCGCTGGAAAACCAGCCCAATCTGGCGTTATTCCAGCAAACCGTGTCCGATTTGATTGTCGAGGGCGGCCGGGTCGCCGGTGTCAAAACCCAAATGGGCTTGGACTTTACCGCAAGAGCCGTGGTTTTAACCACGGGTACTTTCTTGGGCGGCAAAATCCATATCGGCCTTGAAAACTACAGCGGCGGCCGGGCCGGCGATCCGGCCTCGATTGCGCTGGCCGAGCGGTTAAGAGAACTGCCGTTCAGGATCGACCGGTTAAAAACCGGCACACCTCCGCGTATTGATGGACGAACGATTGATTTTAGCAAGCTGGAAGAGCAGCACGGCGACGATCCGGTGCCGGTGTTTTCGTTCATCGGCAAGCCGGAGCACCATCCCCGGCAAATCCCGTGTCATATCACCCGCACCAACAATAAAACCCACGACATCATCCGTTCCGGCCTGGATCGTTCGCCGCTATATTCGGGGATTATCGAGGGCGTCGGGCCGCGTTATTGCCCGTCCATCGAAGACAAAGTCGTGCGCTTTGCCGACCGGGATTCGCACCAGATTTTTGTCGAGCCGGAAGGCTTGAATACCCATGAGATTTATCCGAACGGCATATCGACCAGCCTGCCGTTCGATGTGCAGTATGAGCTTGTGCGTTCGATGCTGGGTTTTGAAAATGCCGAAATCTTGCGCCCCGGTTATGCGATCGAATACGACTTTTTCGATCCGAGGGATTTGAAGTCGTCACTGGAAACCAAGCACATGGACGCGCTGTTTTTTGCCGGGCAAGTCAACGGCACGACCGGTTACGAGGAAGCGGCTGCTCAAGGCCTGATCGCGGGACTCAATGCGGCGCGCCTGGTTAAAGGGCTGGAAAGCTGGTGTCCGGGACGAGACGAGGCTTACATCGGCGTGATGATCGACGACCTGATTACGCGCGGCACCCAGGAACCGTACCGCATGTTCACCAGCCGCGCGGAATACCGCTTGCTGCTGAGGGAAGACAACGCCGATTTACGCCTGACCGAAAAAGGCCGGGAATTGGGCCTGGTTGATGACGAGCGCTGGCAGGCTTTCGAGACCAAGCGGGCTGCGATCTCCCAACTGCAGGGCGAGCTGAAAAAGAAATGGGTCAGGACGGAAACCGAACAGGCCGCACAGGTCGAGCAATATTGGGGCAAGCCGTTATTGCGGGAAGCCAATTTGATGGATCTGCTGCGCCGCCCGGAAGTGGATGTTCAGCAGCTGTTGTCGTTTATGGACGATGCCGGGGACATAGATCCGCAGGTGGCCGAACAGGTCGAAATCCAGGCCAAATATGCAGGTTATATCGACAGGCAGCAAACCGAGATCGACAAGGCTTTGCGTTACGATCACCTGCGCCTGCCTGAGGTCATCGATTACAGCGGCGTCCCCGGTTTGTCCAATGAAGTGAGCGAAAAACTTAAAAAACAGCGGCCGGAAACCCTGGGGCAGGCATCGCGTATCCCCGGCATAACGCCGGCCGCTATTTCCCTGTTACTGGTTTATTTAAAGAAGAAAAGCGCCTGATGGAAGATTGTCGAAAAATCCTGGTCTCCGGGATAGCCTCGTTAAATTTAAATGTTACTGATCAACAAGTCGATCAGTTGCTGAGTTTTATAAAGCTGATTGAGAAATGGAATAAAGCCTATAATCTGACCGCGATACGGGACAGGGAGGAAATGGCGCGGCTGCATATACTGGACAGCCTCGCGATTGTCCCCCATATTGAAGGCAAGCGAGTCATCGATATTGGCACCGGCGCGGGTTTGCCCGGTATTCCGCTGGCAATTCTTTTGCCTGGAATAAGCTTCACCCTGCTTGACAGCAATGCCAAAAAAACCCGCTTTGTGCAGCAGGTCGTGCTGGAGTTGAAGCTTAAAAACGTCGAAGTTCTGCACAGCCGCGTGGAAAATTATCATCCTGAGCAGGCGTACGATGCGGTTTTGACG
>JBAQYH010000755.1:0-13154 GCA_049299935.1 Methylobacter sp.
CGTGGACGACGCTTTTTTTATCATGTGCGTGCGTAACATCAGTAAATAACGGCTTTCAACTTAACGCGGAACAGTTTAAGGTTTAACCGTTCGCCCTTCGACAAGCTCAGGGCGAACGGTTAAACCTTGTTGCTCGTCTAAAACAACGGAGTGCGGATAATAATGCTTGAATCTTATATTCAATCCTATAACGAGGCGGTTTCCGAGACCGACAAACAGGCGGCGCTGGATGTGGTTAACAAAGCCTTGAGCGAGGGCCTAAGCCCGGAAGATGTGGTGTTCAAACTGGTGATTCCGGCCGTTGAAGCGATGATGGTGCGCATCGAGAAAGATCCCGACTCCAATCTGGCCCAGCATTTCATGACCGCGCAGATTGCCGCCGATGTCACCGAACGGATGCTGGAAAAATTCAGCCGGCCGCCGGAAGTGGTAGGCCGGGTAATTATCGGCGCCGCTTATGGCGACCTGCATTCGCTGGGCAAACGGATTGTCATCGGTTGCCTGAAGGCGATGATGGTCGAGGTGGTCGATTTGGGCTCCAATATCACCGCCGAGCAGTTCGTCGCCGCCGCAGTTGCCGAGCAGGCGCAGGTGATTGCGGTTTCGGCGATGATGGCGCATACCGCGCTGGGCGAGAACGGCAGCCGGCAGGTGCGCACGCTGTTGCAGGAACGGGGTCTGGAAGACAGGATCAAGCTGGCGGTAGGCGGTGCGCCTTATCGTTTCGATCCTGAGCTTTACATTCAAGCCGGAGCCGATGCCTGGGCGCCGGACGGCGTGACGGCGGCGAAAGTGATCGTGCAACTGATCCGCGAGGTGAGACCATGACGCCGCTTGAAATCCTGGTTGCCGCCGCGACAGGCCAAGCGGCGCCGCGTATTCCGGTGTTCTGCAATCTTCTCGACCAGGGCGCCCGCGAGCTGGGCATGCGCGCCAAAGACTATTTTTGCAACGGCGAGCATGTCGCCGAAGCGCAATTGCGGATGCTGCGCCGGTACGGTCACGACAATGTCTGGTGTCTGCATTATGTCGGCAAGGAAGCCGAACTGCTGGGTTGCAGGGAAATACTGTTTGCCGATGACGGGGTGCCGAATGTCGCCGATTATGTGATTAAAAGCTGGGACGACATTGCCGCGTTCGAGATTCCCGCCGACATCACCCAACATCCGGCCTGGCAATCGGTTGCCGACTGTCTGGCGCAATTGCGCAGCGAGGTCGGCGCGACGCACCCGATCTGCGCTTACGTGACCGCATCAACCACTTTGCCGGCGATATTGATGGGCATGGACAAGTGGATGGAGCTGTTTCTATTGGGGCCGACCGACCTGCGCGACGAATTGCTGCGCAAATGCTCGGATTTTTTCCGCCAGCAAATCGCCGCGCTACGGGCCGCCGGGGCCAATGTGCTGGTGTATTCCACGCCGTTCGGCTCGCCGTATTTTGTCGGCCGGGATAAAATCAATACAATCGTGCTGCCCTGGATGCGGCGCGATTTGCAGCCGGGCGGCACTGCCGGTGTCGTCTATTACTGCGGCATGGCGCCGTTTAACGACGTCATCGATCTGGTCTTCGATGAACTGGACATCACAACCCACTATGTCAGTCCGCTGGACGATCTGGCGGAAGCCAAACGCCTGATCAATACCCGCGGCTTAACCTGCGGGGTGATCGACGACATTAAAATGATCCATTGGACGGAGCAACAGACCCGCGCCGAGGTGAAACGCATCATCGACATCGGCAAGCCGGGCGGTCATTTTCTATTCGGCACCGGGGTCATGCCGATGGCGATTCCTGAAACTAACATTCGCACCATGTTGGACGCAGCTTTTGAATATGGGAGGCTGGAATGAAAACCTTTACCCTACACCCTGAAAACCCGCCGCCGCTGACAATGGTCGGTTGCGGCATTCTTCGCAACGAAGTGAATTTTTTGATCGAAAAAAACGGCTGGAATGTGCATCCCCATTATCTCGATTCGGCATTGCACAATTATTTGAACCGGTTGTCGGTCGAGCTGAACAAGGCGTTGGATGAGCGCGAAAAGCTCGGCGAAAAAACCGTGGTGCTTTACGGCGGCTGCCATCCGCTGATGGAAAATTATTTGGAAAAACACCATACCTGCCGCACCCACGGCCAGAATTGCATCGTTATGCTGGTCGGTTATGAGTTGTTCATGCTGGAGCTGGAAAAGGGGGCGTATTTCTTACTGGAAGACTGGGCGCTGACTTGGGAGCCGATGATTACCGCCTGCTTCGGCATGAACTTGACGGTGATACGCGAGATATTTCACAGCAGCCATAAATATATTCTCGCCCTGAGAACGCCTTGCAACAGCGATTTCATCGAAGCGGCCGAAGCCGCCGCACGCTTTGTCGATTTGCCGTTGCAATGGCTGGATGTCGGTCTCGATCATTTGGAGTCGGTTTTGGCCGATGCCATTCAACGGCGGCTTGCCGAAGAGCAATGACTCAGGTTCCGTCTTATCAGGCCTTGCAGGAACGCGTTGCTTATCTGGAAGGCCGCGTCCGTAAAGTTTCCGAGGAAAAAGCCAACCTGTACCTGGTCCTGCACTTGGTCGAATTGTTGAATCCGCTGGCCGGGATTGACGGCTTGCTGCAAAGCCTGATGTCGGCCTTATGCGGCAGCCTCGGCGGCACCAATGTCGAGATTTATTATCTCGACGAGGGCGACATTCACTATGCCAACCTGTTCGGAGAGCATCGCGTGGTCGAGCGTATCGACGACGCGTTGGTCGCCGAGGTTTTCGAACACCGTAAATTTGTCGAACAGTCGACCGACGTTTCCCATACCTTGATGGAAAACAATGCCCTGCCGGTGGCCTGTACCTGGGTGATGCCGTTGCTGGTAGGCAGTGAACTGCTCGGCGTCATCAAAATGTCCGACTTGTTGGGTTCGGCGCAGATGCGCGATTACCTGACGCCGTTTTTTGCGCATATGGCGCTGATTTTGAGCAACGAAATCAAAACCCGGATTGCGGAAACCGCCAATAAAGCCAAAAGCAGTTTTTTGGCGACCATGTCGCATGAAATCCGTACGCCGTTGAACGGTATTTTGGGGATGGCGCAACTGTTGACCATGTCCGGTTGCAGCCCGGACATGCATCGGCAATACGCCCGCACCATTTTATCTTCCGGGCATACGCTGCTGGCTTTGTTAAACGATGTGCTCGATTTGTCCAAGACAGAAGCCAATAAGCTTGAACTGGTTTATTCCGAGGTAAATCCGCAGCACACTCTTGATGAGGTGCGGTTGCTGTTTGCCGAGAGCGCGCGCCAGAAAAATTTGGCAATGACCGCGGCCTGGAGCGGAGCCGCCGGGCATTACTATCGGATCGATCCGTTGCGGGTCAGGCAGATGCTGACCAATCTGGTCAGCAATGCGATCAAGTTTACCGATCAAGGCTTTGTCCGTATCGAAGCCCGTGAACTGGCCTGCGATGGGCAGCAGGCGACGCTGGAGTTTTCGGTGACCGATAACGGAGTCGGCATCGCCGCCGACAAGCAGCACCTGCTGTTCAAGGCTTTTTCGCAGATTGACGGCAGTTCGACGCGGCATTACGGCGGCACCGGCTTGGGACTGTCGATTGTGCAGCGTTTTGCCGAACTCATGCAGGGCGAGGCCGGTATCGAGAGCAACCCGGGGCAGGGGGCGCGCTTCTGGTTCCGTATCTCTTGCAACCGGATCGATGCCGCCGCCAAACCGCATTCGGATGATGTATTGCCCAAGGCCGTTGGGCAGGATGCTGTTCGGGCGCTGCCGGCGGTTGATATTCGATCTGAGGAGGAAGCCTTTATCCTCAGCCGTCAGGATATTGGGCCGGTACTTGATGAGCTTGATCAATTACTGGCTAAAAGCAGGTTCAGCGCCGTCGGTCAATTCAAGATTCTGCAAGATTTATTGGAAGGCAGCGTCGTAGCGCCGCGTTTTACGGCAATAGGCCAACTGGTTAACGAGATGAAGTTTGAGCAGGCGCGTAGCCGGTTGCAGCTGCTTCGTTCGGAGTTGGGGGAGAGGGGGAAAGGCTAAAGGTGGCTGTGTTGGAGCTTAGGTCTTTTTGCCTTATGCCATTGTAACTACTCAGCGTATGCTCAATAGAACACGGATGCCAAAAGTAGGCGCCTCTAGGCGACACGGATAGGACGGATTTACACGGATTTTTAGTCCGAACCCGGTTTGTTTGCGTTTTTAAATCAGCGTTTATCCGTGTCATCCGTGTTCCATTTTTCTATGTGCTGAATAGTTACGTGCCTTTTACCTTTCGCCTGCTTTCCCCCTTCATTCCCGGCAAATCGGCAGCCAGATCCGGAATGTGCTGCCTTGTCCGATTTTGCTGTTAACCTCGATCCTGCCGCCGTGTTTGCGGACAATGTTTTGGGAGATCGACAATCCCAGCCCGGTGCCTTTGCCTACCGGCTGGGTGGTAAAAAACGGCTCGAACAGACGCGGCAGATGTTCGGGCGCGATGCCTTTGCCGTTATCTTTAATCTCCACCCAAACTTCCCGGTCGTTGCTGCCGGTGCGGATGATGATGTCGCCTTGGGTTTCGATGGCCTGGGCGGCGTTGATCAGCAAATTCATGAATACCTGATTAAGCTGGGAGGGTAGGCAAACTATATCGGAAATATCGCCGTATTCTTTGTGAATGGTGCAATGGCATTTGAGTTCGTTGCCGATAACGTTAAGCGTCGAATCGATGCATTTATGCAAATCGCTTAATTTCCAGTCCTTGCTTTCAGTATCGGAAAAATCTTTGAGATTTTGAATAATATCGCTCACCTGTGATAACCCTTCCCGCGATTCGGCGATCAGTTGCGGAATATCGGCGCGCAGGTAATCGAGGTCTTTTTGCCGTTTCAGTTCAAGCAGCTTTTGTAACGTATCCGGTGCTATGGGGCTAGCGGCAGCCACTGCATCGTAGGCGTCCAATACGGTAAAAATATCGTCCAAATAAGTGTTGAGACTATTGAGGTTTGAATTGACAAAACCGAGGGGGGTGTTGATTTCATGGGCGATGCCGGCAGCGAGCTGGCCGATTGCCGCCAGTTTTTCCGATTGCAGCAACTGCAAATGAACCTGTTGATTTTCCTGGTGGCGCCGTTCAACTTCGGCTTCCAGAAAGGCGTTTTGATCTTTCAGCCAGTCGTGCGCTTTTTTAAGTTCCAGCTGGGTACGGATCCGCGATAACAGGATCGGCAGATTGCAAGGCTTGTAGACGTAATCGACCGCGCCTAATTGCAGTCCGCGTTCTTCCTCCATATTCGAAGTCAGGGCTGTGACGAATATCACCGGAATGTCCTGAGTGTCGGGATTCGCCTTCAGGTGAGTGAGGACTTCGTAACCGTCCATGCCGGGCATCATGACATCCAGCAGTATCAGGCCGGGTTTCGGCGTGCCGTTGGCCAGCTGTAACGCCTGCTGCCCCGAAGTGGCGACCAAGACTTCATAGTCAGGCGCCAGGCATTGCCCGAACACGGTGAGATTGGTGAAGTCGTCATCCACCAGCAGAATAGTGGTAATAGGGTCGGCCGATTGGTTATCGGGTTCCATTTAGCGGGTTCCTGGTTGATTTGGATGTGACGGTCAATTCTACCTGCGGCGAGCAAGCAGAGATTTTTCATGGTTATATGGGCATAGAAATCTGCACAACTTCGGCAAATCGGTATCAATTATGGTGGAGTAAAAAGAAACAAATGTTGTAACTATTCAGCACATAGAAAAATGGAACACGGATGCCAAAAGTATGCGCCTCTAGGCGACACCGATTAAGGATCTGGTCCGTAATAACTTCGTCCCACCGCGTCAAGCCGATCATGCTTCGACAGGCTCAGCACGAACGGCTCGACGACCGGAAACCGTGATTTCGGGAAGTTATTTTTAACCAAATCCTAAACGGATTTACACGGATTTTTTTAGTCCGAACCCGGTTTGTTTGCTTTTTTAAATCAGTGTTTATCCGTCCTATCCGTGTCGCCTAGAGGCGCCTACTTTTGGCATCCGTGTTCTATTGAGCATACTATGCACCAATCATCTCTCGCCAATGCGAATTTTAATGGTGGGGCTGACGCCGGTGTTTTCTCTTAAGGATATGATATTGTTAATTGTTTTCTGATCTATAATACAATTCCTAATATAAGGCTGACCTTCAAAATAAACGCTAACCACTTCCATGCCGGGTTTGAGTTGTATCCATGTAATCTCAACAATCGGTCGAGCCACGTTAGCATTTTTCGATGAGCCATTAAGCAGTCTGCTGTTTCTCCATGATTTTCTAACAACAGGGAGTTCTTCCTCCACTTCAACGGATGGGTCTTCTTTAAGCGTTTTAACGAAAGCGTCGACAATCTCAGGGTCGTAATAGCTCTCTTTCCGAGCGATTAATTGATTGATTGCGGCGTTGACGGACATGGCTTCACCGGTCATTGAACCTTCAAGATAGGTGATATAGTCCCTGACTACATTGAGAATACGGGATCCCAGCGGGATTTTTTGTTTAGCCAGACCGTCAGGAAAACCTGAGCCGTCATAGCGTTCGTATTGATGGCGGATTAAAATGGAAGCGCTTTTTAACTGGGTCAATCCCTTCAATAAGGCTTCACCTTCTACCGCGTGTTTTAAATAGCGGTTTTTATCGGCAAGGGGTATTGAGGAATAAGACTCTGCCAGCAAGGCATCCGGCAAACTCATCTTGCCGATTTGTATCAGCAATCCGGCAAAAAAAATACTTTTCAACTCTTCCGGGGTCATGTCCCGTTCCCGCGCAACCAGCAAGGCTTTTTCGGCGATATATTTTGACTGTCCGCTTTTAATGCCGGGGCGCATTTCAATAATACGCGAGAATGCCCTGATAGAATCAATGTATTGTTTTTCCAGGCTCTTATTTGCCTGGTCAAGATGCTGCATCGCATTGTTGAGTTGCTTGGTGCGTTGCTCGACTTTTTCTTCCAGATGCTCGTTGAGGTCGGTTAATTCTTTATTTTGCAGGTAAACAATTTCGGATAAACGATCCCGCTCCTCGCGCAGGCGCTTTTGTTCCAGGGCGTTGCGAACCAATAGTTTAAGTTCGTCATCGTCCCAGGGTTTATTGCAATAATAGTAAATACGCCCCTTATTGACGGCATCGATAGTCGATTGCAAATCGGCATAGCCGGTCAGCAAAATGCGGATGGTGTCCGGCCATTTCATGAAAACCTGGGTTAGAAATTCCGCGCCGTCCATTTCCGGCATACGCATATCGGAAATAATCAGGTCAACGGTATTCTGTTGTAATATCTCCAGGCCTTCTGCGCCGCTCGATGCAAAGTAAGTGGCATAATGTTCATTATGGAATAAGCGGTGCAAGGCTTTAAGCATGTTTGCCTCATCGTCGACAAACAGTATCGCGGCGGGTTTGTCATTAGCAACGCTGGCCAGCAGATGATCCGTCAACATAACCGCTCCCGCTGTATTTTAATCGATAGGGCTGCCATTTTATGCATTTTCGATAACCGCACCGTTAATGGGCAAGATTATCCGGAAAGTCGTTCCCCGGCCTAACTGGCTGTTCAATTGAATTTCTCCCTGATGTTTTTTGATAATATTATAGGAAACCGAAAGCCCTAATCCGGTGCCTTTGCCGACCGGCTTGGTAGTAAAAAAAGGATCGAAAATTTTACTTTGGTGCTCAGGGGCTATGCCTTTGCCGGTATCGCTGATTTCCACCCATGCGTGATCGTTTTCCGTTCCGGTGCTTAAGGTGATAACGCCTTCATTTTCAATAGCGTGTGCCGCATTGACCAGTAAATTCATGAACACCTGATTGAGCTGATGCGGCAAGCATTTTACTTCAGGCAGGTCGCCAAATTCCTTAACAATTTTTGCTTTGTATTTAATTTCGTTGTTAACAATATTGAGCGTAGATTCAAGCCCTGCGTGCAAATTCGTCCATTGCCAGTCGTCTTCACTACCCAGATGAGAGAAGTCTTTAAGATCTTGAACGATTTCTTTCACCCGTGTCGTGCCTTCGTGAGATTCTTCCAATAAATCGAGTACATCCGTCTTCAGAAATTCCAGGTCTATTTTTTGTTTAAAGGCTGTAATTTGTGCGAGTTGGTCAGTATTGTCGTTCGTTGCTTCAGCTTTTTCGTAAATCGCCACCAGCGCCAGCAAATTATTTATATAATTTTTTAAGGAGGTCAGGTTGGAGTTGATATAGCCGATGGGATTATTAATTTCATGCGCCACGCCGGCAGCCAATTGACCGATAGACGCCATTTTCTCCGATTGCACCAGATGCGATTGCGCTTCTTTTAATTGACTGTTCAGCAGCAATTGTTGGTTTTTTTCAAATTCCAGGGTTCGGTTGATTTTGATCAGTTCCTGGGTGCGCTTTTCAACTTCTTCTTCCAGCTGCACATTGCTGCGGGCGAGCGCCGTTTCGGCTTGTTTTTGCGAGGTAATGTCCATGCCGCAACCCATCAAGCCGGCAAAGCTTCCGTTTTTGCGCAGTCTGGGGGCGGCTGTTTCATAGATCCAGGTGATTTTGCCGTCGGCGGTCAGCAAGCGGTATTGAATTTTGAATTTACTGCGTTCTTCAGCCGCCCGGCTATAGGTCTCGGTCACTTTGTCCCGATCCTCAGGGTGTATGACGTTTAGCCATTGCTCGCGGCTGGGTATGCCGGCTGGTAAGTTGAAAGTGGCTAACCAGAAGTGATTGCAAAAAATCGGTACATGGTTTGAGTTGGTGATCCAGATTAATGCGGAAATATTTTCGGCTAATTCCTTAAAACGGCTTTCGCTTTCGCGTAAGGCCGAATACAGATTGCTCTGCATGATTTCATTGTGCTCTTGCTTGTCGATGCGGATTTGTGCCGCATCGATGCCGTTAATGAGGCTGAGCGCCATTTGCTTATCGGTATTGAGAATATGGTGATAAAGCCAGTTGACCAAGTAGTCGATCAAGTTGTCCGAAAGGGCGCTAATATCGATCTGGACTTCGCGCTGGACCGCTGTCATTTTTGCCACAAATTCTTTATGTTCGGCTTCATGGATGGCATATATCGTTGGGTTGAACTTTGCATCCGACATCAGCCGCTCTTCGTGCTGAAAGTGGTACACCGTATAATCAATCAAACCATTGACAATGTTGATGATGGTGTCGCGGTCGGCGCCGATGGCGACAGCTTCGTTCAATTGGTTGGTTAAATCGATAAGATGCTTATGTTGTTTGTCAACGGATTCTATGCCTAGCACCAGTTGATCATTCCAATTCAAAATAGTCATGTTATTTACAAGAAATTGATGAAGGGTGTGGTATGCATTATGGCACAATCCTTTAACGGCATATTTTTTCCTGTTTAAGCGAGGGTAAGGATCTGGTCGGCAAACTGCTGTCCGTTGTTAGTACAATGTGCCGCCAAGTCGGTTGAGACGTTGAGTATGGCAAGCGCGGCACGAATGGGGGCGTGTTCTTCCAAAGCGGATTTGTCGGATTGTTCAACTTTGATGATCAGTAAATTGGCGGTATAGACCAGTAATTTGAGCGACTTGGCGGCATCGGGCGCTGGCGGTGTTTCGTGTTGCTCAATAGCCTCCTGGATTTCCTGCGGAAGATTCCAGTATTGTGCGGCTTTGCCGCCCAGGGTCGCATGATCGAAACCTAACAGTTGTTGTTCTGCTTCGATGCCGAATGTTGCCGACAGTTGAATCAGTTGGCAAAATTCGTCGGGAAACAGCATCACAATTACTAGGTCTCCGATGTCATGCAGCAATCCGGCGGTGAAGGCAAGGTCGGGACTGGTGCTAGTACAGTTTGCAAGTTGCCGGGTGCATTCGGCAACAGCCATGCTGTGGCGCCAGAAGAGGTTGTAATCAAAATCTTTATGTCGTGCAGGCAGCATTTTTGAAAAACAGATGCTGATCAACATGTCCCTTATTCGGTTAAGGCCCAGCAATACAACGGCTTCGCGCAAAGAACCTATTTCCCTGGACATACCGTAGAAAGGTGAATTGGCAATACGCAAAATCCGTACTGCCATGGATGGATCCTGAGTAATCTTATCAACCAATACCGTCAGATTTTGTTTGCCATTAATCTGTTGTACGGCTTCCATAAGCAGTACCGGCATTGAAGGCAAATCCGCCAAACGCGCAAATTTATTTTCAAAGGTGGGCATTTTCAATTCTCCTTCAATGGCGACAATACCATAATGACTCCTTTCGATTGGCTGAGATCTCCCATTGTGCTGATGAGTACCTGCATGGAAACACCCTCATTCAATGTCACAATTCCGCCATCAAGCTGTACAAGGTCGCCAGGATAGACTTTTTGTAATAACTGTAAAAGCACCTCGGGTAAAGCGTCACCCGCCATAAGACCGAGTAGACAGCTGCCGAGAGGCTGACAGAATAGTGCCTCGGCGCGTCGATTGGAAGCCACTATCATATTCCGGTCGTCAATACCGATAATGCCTATCGGTAAATGCTCCAGAATTTCCTGTGAAATTTGCAATAAATTAATGCTGTGTACAATTTCGCGGGTTTTATCGGCTACTTTTTGCTCAAGATTTTGGTTGAGCATGGAAAGTTTTTCGTTGGCGGATTGAAGCTCCCGGGTTAAACGCAAATTTTCCAGCTCCATTTCATAGTATTGAAATGCCTCGCGAATATTATCTCGAAGCAAGTCATCGTCCCAGGGTTTGGTTAAAAATTTATAAATCGCACCTTCGTTAATGGCGCTGGTGACTGATTCAAGTTCGGTATAACCGGACAATACAATGCGTAATGTTTTGGGATAAAGCGTTTTAACCTTGCGTAGAAACTCCACGCCGGTCATATGCGGCATGCGTTGATCGGAAATAATGACGCCCACTTCGTGCTTTGCCAATAGGGCCAGACCCTCTTCGCCGCTATTGGCGGTCAAGATGGTATAGCCATCACGTCGCAAACAGCGCTTAAGGGCATTAATGATGTTAATTTCATCATCTACCAGCAGGACGGTGCGTGAGGTTTGTGCTAATTCGGTCATAAGTGGAGACCTTGTGTGTATTGGAGCGGGCTACAGCCATTTATTTAAAGTAAAAACAGCATAGGAGGGCTTCAAAAATTCAAAAATCAGGATATTTATGCAGAAGCACAGCCGGTTTCCATGCACTTGCTGATCTTTACACGCGTAAATTTAGGACGTTATTCGATAGGCTAAACTAGCGTTCATGCAGAGTTGATAATAACTGTCATCGTCCAATAGTTAACCTATCTGTCGTCCGGTGCATCTCGGTAACTTGGTTCTTCCGCTTCTAGGGGATTGAGTATAACATTTTTTATTTTGGCAATGGGTATTGTCTTTTGACTTCATTATCCGGCAATGCATTTTCGCCGCAGTCAGGCGTTGCCGATGTTTAATATGCTTGGTCTTGCGTGGTGCGCGAGATGGGCCTATTGGCGTTACTGCCGCAAGCGCAGGGCGCTTTGTGATTCCAATAGACAAACGCGAGATGGCGGGGACTCTTTACGGTTGGGGAAACGCATCCGCTTCGAGTGTGCGGCAAGTTTCAAGCGTACTCTGCCGGGGACCGGCTGAGTGGGGAGTAGGAGGGGCAGCCTGATAATCCGCCGCTAACCCCTTGTCCTAAAAACCGGCAGGGGCGACCGGTCGGCCGCCCTTTATTTTATGCTTCTGGGTGCTACGGTAGTGCCGAAGTATTGAAACTAAAGGATTACCATCTTCCGCCCACCCCGTTGCCGAGATAAGAACCCGCCGCCGCTCCCAGTCCGGTAGCAAGAGGGTCGCCGCTACCCAGTTCATAGCCGAAAACGCTGCCTATAACGCCTCCGGCTAGGCCTTGGTGAGAACGCGGATCGGCTGAATAACGCGGTTGTTCGTAATAACGAACCGGCGGCTGCTGATAATAGTGGACCTCCGGTTGGGCGTAATGGTAATGGACTTCCGGTTCCGGATAATAGTCGTGATGGTGGTGGCGATGATGCCTATGATGTCCCCAGCCGTGACCACGGTGTCCCGAATCGCTATCAGCGTAAGACTGCGGTGAAAACAGGATCGCAGCGGCAGTTAATTGAATTAATAAAAGTAATTTTTTCATGGAATGTTTCCTCTGAATTATTTGTTTCATTGTTGAGTTAACAAAAAATCAAGCTTGTAAATCCAATCGTATTAACGTTTCCCGGCTATTCCGTTGCCGAGATAGGAACCCGCGGCCGCGCCCACTCCGGTAGCAATAGGATTACCGTTACCTAGTTCGTAGCCTAAAACGCCGCCTACAACACCACCGGCCAAACCCTGATGAGAGCGCGGATCCTGAGGGGGGGCGTAGTGCGGCTGCTCAGGATAATATCTCGCTTCTTCGGAATGATGATGTTTGTGGTGTCCTCTGCCGTGACCGCGACCTTCGCCGCCGGACGCGTAGGATGCAGATGAGTAAATAATTGCAAGTGCGAGTAAGTTGATTAAAAAAAGCGATTTTTTCATGGTTATCTTCCTTAAATAATTGATTTAATTTTTGTTTTATTTAGAGTCGGCAAGGGCGGATTGGCCAGTGGTAAACTTTGGTTTCATATTATCCGCTTTAACCTTAATGGCTGCTTAATGAATCCGATCGTTTGACGGACGGGGCTAAAGTCCGTTCTGAATCGCAATATCTCTGTTTCGTGCAGTAATTAATTGCCGGAATAATTCCGCTGTGTCGCTTATAATAGTGCCCAATTTGAATCAATATTTACTCAATGGCATCTTAATTAATGGAACAGTTTATCCCCGGCCAACGCTGGATTAGTAACACCGAGTCAGAACTCGGTTTAGGTCTTATTCTTGATGTGGCGCACAAGCGGGTCACGGTGCTTTTTTTGGCCTGCGACGAAAAACGTATGTATGCGCAAGATAATGCGCCGTTAACGCGCGTCCGCTTTTCGGCGGGCGACGTTATCGAGTCGATTGATGAGTACAAAGTGACGGTCACTGATTTAATCGAGCAGAACGGCTTGATTACTTATATAGGTAAAGACGAGGATGGGCAGGCTGTTCGGCTGGATGAGGTGGAGCTGAGTCATCATATTCAATTTAACAAGCCCCATGACCGCTTGTTTATCGGGCAAGTCGATCCCACCGCCTGGTTTTTGCTGCGTTATGAAACCTGGCGCAG
>JBAQYH010000756.1:0-3451 GCA_049299935.1 Methylobacter sp.
GGTCAATTTTTACTGCGGCAAGCTTGGGTTCGGCAAAGCGTTTGAGCAAATCCTGGAGTTTGTCGATAGTCAGGTGGCGGCCTTCACGATCATAGGCGGTTGCACTGGTAATCGGGAAGCTCAGCACGGAATGCCCGGCATCGAGCGTCGGCTGTTGGAAGGTTTCCAATATGCCTGCCCATTCCAGAACCGTTAAGCATTGTCCGCCGAGGCCGGTCCCGAATCGCGCCTGAACGTCGTTTAACAACTGGATTTGGCCGTTTTTGCCGCTAATATTAGGATTGGAGAGTCTTAAATAACTGCATCCCTGGCGGTCATTCCACAGCTCGGCGGTATTGCCTTTACCGGTATACAGCTGGGAGACCAGGACTTTTTCAATAAGACTGTAATCGATTTGCAACGGAACGCTGAGCTGATCGGCAGCGCTGTTTCCTGCAATCAGCAGCAATAGGGCAA
Source organism: Methylobacter sp. (assembly GCA_049299935.1). Classification (GTDB taxonomy): domain Bacteria; phylum Pseudomonadota; class Gammaproteobacteria; order Methylococcales; family Methylomonadaceae; genus Methylobacter_A. The sequence goes on from JBAQYH010000756.1 coordinate 457, forward strand.
AAAGGGTCGCTATAAAATTTTTATGCATGAATTTTCTCCAGTAGTCGGGTTACATTATGCCAATGGTTAACTGATGCTACACAATAGCTAAGAATTTTGGTAACTATTCAGCACATAGAAAAATGGAACACGGATGATACAGATTAGTACGGATTTACACGGATTTTTGTCCGAACCCAGTTTATTTGCGTCTTTAAATCCGTGTTTATCAATCTAATCCGTGTTTCATTGCTATAGGCTGAATGGATACAGAATTTTTATTCCTAAGACACGAAGTTTTATATTTTTCGCGACGTTTTTTGTGATTTGCATAACATGCAGTCATCAAGATAAATCTATTTTGCCTCAGCAACGGCTTGCGGAATAACAGCCGCTGTCGTTACAGGCTCCGGCTGCTTTTCCGGTATGTATTTGGGGCGGGTAAACTGGCGCCCCATAAATAAATCATTGCTGACGATCGAGACGTTCTCCAGCCAGCGGGAAGATAACTGACAAGCTTCCGAATAGGGCGGCTCTTTGCACATATCCACGGCCCCATCCGCCAGTATATTGAAATGCAGTCCCGGCAACGGCCGCACCCGCATGCCCGGCAACGGCGCGGCGTAATCCATGATGCTCGGCTCATTGAAGTTGAGCAGATCGAGCACAATTTTGGGCACTTGATAAAGCGGCAGGCTGCCGATCTTAACCGGCCCGCGTTTGCCGTCGATAATAAGCATCGGCGTACTCACGTAGGCTTTGAACATGGCCGGCGTAAAGTCGCTGCGATTGGCCGTCAACACACCTGATTCGACATAGCCTGCAAAATTCTCACCCAGGAAAGGCAGGTGGTCGCCGAATACCACGATGATGCCTTCCGGGTCGCGTTTGCGCACTTCATTGATAAAGACCATCAATTCCCGTGATTTGTAATAAACCGTGTTGGCATAGGCCGATACTTCGTCGATTTTGGACGGCGAATTGATTTTATTGGGCCGGCTTTCGCTTAACGGGTAATTCCAATGCCCGAAATAGGTCACGATATAATCCAGTACCGGTTGCTTGGCCTCCATCGATCCGGATATTTTCTCCAACACCTGGCGGTATAAGGTGCTGTCGGACATGAATTCCCGGTTCATGTCATCCTGGACAAAATCCTGCAACGACCAGTAGGTTTGGAAGCCCATGCGTTTGTAGGCATTAACGCGGTTCCAGAATACCGGCACATTCGGATGCGAGGCAATGGTGTGATAGCCTTTGTCGGCAAGAATATGCGGCAAGCAGGGCACATCATTAAGTAACTGGCGTTCGAATTTGACCGCGTTCTTTACCGCCGGAAATCCGCATAACACCTCAAACTCGGAATTGGCGGTAAAGCCGCCGAACACCGGAGTCAGCGCATGCGAGTAATCTGCGCTTTTCCACAGCTCGCGAAACTCGGGCGAAAGCGGGTTTTGTTTATATTTCGCTTTCTTCAACGCATTGGGATCCCAAAAAGATTCCAGCAATACGATATGGATATTGCGAGGCGTAAACGCTTCGGCAGCCGCCTCTTTTTTAGAGGCGACCGGTACGATTGCATGAGCAGTCAGTAATTTATCGGCGGCTTCCTCGGCCATATCGGCATCGGGAATAATCTCGGCTGCCGCAAAATGACGCGCGCTTTCCAACAGCGTGTATAGCGTTGCGCCGCGCCACACATAATTGGAGCGTTGATCCCATACCGAGTTGCCGAAATAACCGTCCAGCGGATCAAGGATGGCGGCAGGTTTAAAGGCCACGGTGATGCCGAGCAAAACGACGATCATGCTGGCGAGATAAGCGCTCCAATGGCGCATGGTGAAATTGAACATCACCAGACTCGCAATGGCGGCCAGCGGTATAGCGGCGGCGAAGAACTGCCAGCCATCAAGTATTAAAAGCAGCGCTTGCAGCGCAAAAATATCATCCGGCATGATCGGCCCGCCAAAAAACGATATTTTTACCGCGTTACCGATATACAACATCCCCATCAGCAGCGCATGAATCACCAGGAAAATCCACACCCGCTTCGATAAGGCATAGAGTACGTAAGCGACAACCAGTTGCAGCAGGTAATCGTACGGTACCGATGCGGTCAATATCTGCACATCGAATTTAAAGGTGCTGATCAGGTAATACAGTGCATAAAGCAGCGTCGTGGAAAATAGCGGTAATAACTTTAATCGCATTAAGGCAGGGGAGGTGAATCTGATTGGATGGGTAAAGCTCATTTTATCATAAAACGCATCCCGTCCCGCCGTACGGCAACGCAGGCTGAACTTAGCCTTGCACCTCCCGCTTCATCCATCATAGAATGCCCACCTTTCTTACTTTTGGGGGTTACGCAATGTCAGATACAATTTGGTTCAGAACCGGCGAAGCGACGGTATTTTCCAGCGACGGCCAAGGCACGGACGCGATGCCCGAAATATTGATAGGCAGCGTCAAAGGTCCCGCCGGCAACGCTTTTGCGAACCTGATGGGGCAAACCGCAGGCCATACCCGGATGTTTGCCATTCGCGCCTGCAACCAACAAGTGAAGCCTGCGACGATCATGGTGCCCAAGGTCACGATCAAATCCACCGAGTACGTCAATTTGTTCGGCGGCCCCGTGCAGTCGGCGGTAGCGGATGCGGTTCTGGACAGTGTTATCGACGGCGTTATTCCTGCCGATCAGGCCAATGAATTGTGCATTATTGCGATGCTGTGGATCGCTCCCGAGTGCGCCACCAATCCCGATCTGGACCGTAAAGATTTATATCGCACCAATTATGAAGCGATGAAGCTGGCTATTTCCCGCGCGATGAGCAATTCGCCGAGCATCGACGAGTTAATCGCCAACCGTCATAAAATTGTTCATGAAATGTACGACCCTGAAACCGGCGAGTCTCAGTGGTAAGAAAAACAGTCCATTAAGTTAGGCCGAGCGTGTAAACGGTTTATCGTTAGCACGCTCCGTTTGGCGTCATCGATCTTTTTCAGGGTTACACTAGGC
>JBAQYH010000757.1:0-1638 GCA_049299935.1 Methylobacter sp.
AGCCGCTGTGCCGGTTGCCTTTTACGCCACCGAATTCCGTGTAGCCCCGGCCTAGCGCTTTGTTGGCAGAGAAAAACACATCCAGCAGATGCGGCTGGATATGCGGAATAATGGCGAGCATTAACAGCAACCGTTCGTCACTGGAAAGCCTGTAGTAGTTGATAAATTCCGCATAAACCGAATGATCTTGCGAAAGATCGGGAGGAGCGGCAACGGAAAAAGCTGTACCAACATCGTTGCCGCTTGGGGCCTGCTGCGTGTTGCCTGCACCGCCGGTTGTAGAAAAAAACCTATCGAACCAGCGTTGGTTTTCCCCCTCCTTGGTCTCTGCATGAGGCGTTGAAAAATATTCGCGCAGACGCCCGTTAACGACTTGCGAAAACCAAGCTATCTCACGCGCCAAGCTATCGGCATTGAGATAGCTGGGATCCAGGTTAGCATCGGCTCCCTTTGTTTTTGTTTCAGTAGATACCATAGACCATCCTTTTACCACTCCACATGAATAAGATAGTCGTTCCATGGCAGAGCGACCGTAGAGTATCCCCAGGGAATACTATCAAGCAGCACATCAAGGGTTTTCTGTTCGACCCGCAGGAGCCACGCGTCATTTTTTCTGGTGATGAGCCCATCGCGTTTTAAGAACGTTTCGCGCAAACCGTCAATCGATGTGTTCTTAAGCGCTTTCCAGTGCTCTATGACGGATGACAATAAGGCTCGGGCCTCTGCCAATTGGTCGTCCTGCAAACCCACATCCAGAGGAACCGGTTCCTCAAGGGCTATGCCGCAACATAACTTCTCCAACACCAAACTGTATTCCGGTGTTTTTCTTGAGTCGGCCGCAAGATATTTGAGCAGGTGTACAGCTTGGTATTGGGTGTTTTTATTTTTCCATTCAACGCCATCGAGCAATCCGCAAGCATCGAAAAACTGCCTGAAAAACGGGGCAAGAAGAACCACACCGGAATGATGCGCAAGATAACGCTGTTGACTGTCTGTTTCGGTTTCTGCGTAAGATGAAATACCGATGTTGTGCTGATGGGTATTACCGGCTGCTTTGATAAGGGTAGCGTCCATCTCTTGGGCATTGGGAGGGGCCGGGAATGTGTCTTCCCCCTGCTGTTTTTGCGCATTAAAGGCAGCTTTCGACCGTTGTATGATGTCCTCTGTTAAATCGGCGGCGGCTTCGTTGAGGACCGCATCGAGAATAGGAGTAATTGCCGCCTCGAAGCCTTGAGCATTGAAAATTTCCGGTGCAGAACGGAGCAATACGCCATGTGCGGTTGCTGGAATTCTTGCCGATTCATTAAAACGAATATCATAGGTTTTACAAAGCTCCAGCCAGTCCGACAGTTGAATTTCGATAGTTTGTAATTCGCTGAATAAAGAAATAATCGCGCGCTTTGCCGGGTCGTTGAGTTGGAAAGCCGCCCTCGTCCAAACCGCCCTGTTTTCCTTATGTCGGTAAAAAAACGCACGGAGTTGTTCGGGTTGATGCGTATGTAATTCTTGAACAATCGCATCCATATCCGCTTCCGCCGGGCTCGACCACCACGGCAGCGTGCCATGCAATAGGAAATGGCAAAACAATTCCATACGCGTATGTTCTTTGGATGTTTTGCGTTGCTCAAAGGTGAATGC
>JBAQYH010000758.1:0-12251 GCA_049299935.1 Methylobacter sp.
ATCCGCACCCCGATGAACGCCATTATCGGCATGTCGCATCTGGCGCTCAAAACCGAATTAACGCCGCGGCAAAGCGATTATGTGAAGAAAATTCAGCAATCGGGCCAGCATTTGCTGGGCATCATCAACGACATCCTGGATTTTTCCAAAATCGAAGCGGGCATGCTGACGGTCGAACATATTCATTTCGAACTGGAAAAAGTGCTTGAAAACATGGCCGGCCTGATCTCAGAGAAAGCGACTGCCAAGGGTTTAGAGTTGCTGTTCGATATAGATTCCAACGTGCCGCGCCATTTGGTAGGCGATTCGCTGCGATTGGGGCAGATCCTGATTAATTATGCCAACAATGCGGTCAAGTTTACTGAAGCGGGCGCAATCATCCTGGGGGTTAAAGTCGTCGAGGAAAGCGGGCAGGATGTAGTGCTGCGCTTCGAGGTTAAAGACACCGGCATCGGTTTGAGCCGGCAGCAAATTGCCAGACTGTTCCAGTCCTTCCAGCAAGCGGATACGACAACGACGCGTAAATATGGCGGCACCGGCCTGGGACTGGCGATTTCCAAAAATTTGGCTGAATTAATGGGAGGAACGGTCGGCGTGGAAAGCGAGCCGGGTAAAGGCTCGACTTTTTGGTTCACCGCCCGTCTCGGTAAAGGAGTGGCTCCTGCGAGTCAATTGACATCAAATCCTCAGTTGCAGGGCCGGCGCATGTTGGTGGTGGACGATCATGACGTGGCGCGGGAAATACTGAAAAATATGCTGGAAGGCATGAGCTTCAGCGTAGACGAAGCCGATTCCGGGCTGGCGGCGCTCAATAAAATCAAACAGGCGCAGGCGGCAGGTGAGCCTTACGAGGTGGTTTTTGTCGATTGGAATATGCCCGGCATGGATGGCATCGAAACCGCCCGGCATATCCGGCAGCTGGAGCTGTCTCCGGCTCCCCATTTGGCGATGCTGACCGCCTACGGCCGGGAGGATGTATTGAAAGAAGCGGCATCTGCCGGACTGGAATATATTTTGATTAAGCCGGTACAAGCATCCCTGCTGCATGACAGCATCATGACCATGATGGGGATATATCGGCGGGAAGAGCGCGTTATTGAAGCGGAACACTTTGTAACCGACAGCGAACTGGCAGCCATTCAAGGCGCTCGCGTTCTTTTGGTGGAGGACAACGAACTCAATCAGGAAGTCGCAACGGAATTGCTTAATCATGCGGGCATGATCGTTGATCTGGCTGTGGATGGCTCGGTGGCGGTGAAAATGGTGCGGGAGGCCGACTACGAAATCGTGCTGATGGACATGCAAATGCCGGTGATGGATGGAGTGACCGCGACCCGTGAAATTCGCCAAGACGCACGGTTTAAAGATCTGCCGATCATCGCGATGACGGCCAACGCCATGTCGAGCGATCGCGATCTGTGCATCGAAGCGGGAATGAATGATTATGTCGCCAAACCTATCGAACCCGAGATGCTGTTTGCTGCGTTGGTCAAATGGATTAAGCCGCGTAACGCGGCGGCCGCACCCGATAAGCGGCCCGCTCAGGCCAATGGGTTTGAGCCGATGAACGTTTACGATATTGAAGGCCTGGATGTCGCGCTGGGACTAAAACGGGTATTGGGCAAGCAGCCTCTGTATCTGTCCATGCTGAGAAAGTTCATTGCCGGCCAGAAAAATGCTCCCGGCCAAATGACCGAGGCCTTAAATGCCGGCGACTGGAGTACCGCCGAACGGTTCGCGCATACGCTGAAAGGTGTGGCCGGAAACATAGGCGCCAGCCGGTTGCAGGCGGAAGCCGAGCAATTGGAAACGGCGGTCAAGGAAAGATACACACGCGAGTCGATAGAGCAGCGCGTTGCTTCGGTAAGCGCCTCTTTGTCGGCGCTGATCAGTCAATTGGAAGCGAAGCTGCCGGAGGAAGAAACCGCCCATGCCGCCGTCGTTGTCGACCGGCAGCAGTTACACGAGGTCTGTGCAAGACTGGCAACACTGCTCGACGATGACGATGCAGAAGCGGCGGATGTGCTGGATGAACATGCCAACCTGCTCCAGACCGGTTTGGGCAAATCTTATCGCTCTATCGACAGCGCGATCCGGAATTACGATTTCGGGTCAGCGCTGGCGCAACTCAAAAAAACAGCCGCCGAGCTGGATATTGCACTGTAAACACACAGGAACGCATGGACAACATCACAGAAAAAGCAACGATACTGGTGATTGACGACACCCCTGATAACTTGTCGCTGATGTCGGCGTTACTCAAGGATATTTACAAAGTCAAAGTGGCTAATCACGGCGACAAGGGGTTTAAAATCGCCACGTCCGAAAATCCGCCCGATTTGATATTGCTCGACGTCATGATGCCCGATATTGACGGCTATCAGGTTTGCCGTCAACTCAAGGCAAATGCCGGCACCCGCGACATTCCGGTTATTTTTCTTACCGCAAAATCGGAAGAAGACGATGAGCAAAAAGGCTTGGAATTGGGCGCGGTAGATTACATCACCAAGCCGATCAGCCCGTCCATCGTCCTGGCGCGCATCAAGACTCATCTTCAGCTAAAGGCGGCGGCCGATTTCCTGAAAGACAAGGCGGCCTATCTTGAGGAAGAGGTGGAAAAACGCACCCAGGAAGTGACGGCGATCCAGGACGTGACCATCCTGGCCATGGCTTCGCTGGCGGAAACCCGCGATTCGGATACCGGCAATCACATTCGCCGTACCCAGTATTACGTCAAGGCGCTGGCGGAAAAGCTAAAGCCCAATCCGCGTTTTGCCGAATTCCTTACCGACCACAATATCAACACGCTATTCAAGTCGGCGCCCCTGCACGATATAGGCAAAGTCGGCATTCCCGACCGTATCCTGCTCAAGCCGGGGCGTTTTGAAGCGCATGAAATGGAGATTATGAAGACCCATACCACGCTGGGCAGGGATGCCATCCAACAAGCCGAAAACGCGCTGGGCATCGAGGTCGAATTTCTGACTATCGCCAAAGAGATTGCTTTTTGCCATCAGGAAAAATGGGATGGCAGCGGCTATCCCGGAGGACTGTCCGGCGACGACATCCCCCTATCGGCGCGGCTCATGGCGGTCGCCGATGTTTACGATGCGCTGGTTAGCCGGAGGGTATACAAAGAAGGCATGTCCCATGAAAAAGCGGTGCAGATTATCACGGAAGGCAAGGGCAGCCATTTCGACCCCGACATGGTCGATGCTTTTGTCGAGATTCACGACGAGTTTCAGGCGATTGCCCGGCGCTATGCCGATACCGATACCGACATGCAAAAGAAAAGGGATTATTTGTCGCAGTCGATGACGGACAAGGCTTGATTCCTGGTTGCAAAGGGATTTTTAAATGACTAAAAAACAGCTGACCTTTCTTATCGTTGACGATTTCGATTCCATGCGCAACGTAATGAACTCCTTGTTGCGGTCTCTGGGCTATGAAAACATACTGACCGCAAAAGATGGGGCGGAAGCGTTGCGGATACTGCGGTTCCAGCAGGTTAGCGTGGTGCTGTCCGACTGGGATATGCCGGTCATGGACGGGCTGGCATTACTCAAGGCGATACGTGCCGACCGGCGATTACAGAATCTGCCTTTCCTGATGATTACCGATAAAACCGATCGGCAGCGGATAGAGGATGCCATCAACAACGGCGTCAGCGATCTTCTGATCAAGCCTTATACGAGCCGGGACCTAGTCAGCCGGATAGAAAGAGTCATGTCTTGGAGGCCGCGAAAAATATCGGCCGATCCTGAGTCGTCTGATCGAAAGAAAGCCGTTCGGCCGACAATTCTGGTTGTGGACGATATGCCTGACAACCTATTCCTGCTGTCTAACCTGTTTAAGGATGAATACCGGGTGCGCGTCGCTGACAGCGGTGAAAAAGCGCTGCTGATCTGCCAGTCAGACAGTCCGCCGGACTTGGTGCTGCTGGATATTATGATGCCGGGCATGGACGGCTTCGAGGTCGCAAAGCGAATGCGGAACCACCCCGGTTCGGAACATATCCCGGTCATTTTTGTCACGTCTATGACCAACGATGAAGCCCGTCTTAAGGGATTGGAGCTGGGAGCGATAGACTTTGTCGCTAAACCGATTAACCCCGATGTGTTAAAGCCCCGTGTCCGCAATTTTCTGCGTTACGTGGAATTGCACAAGCAGTTGCAGGCCGATTACGACGCGATGCAGGAGTTGGCCCGGCTAAGAGAGGATATGAAAAATCTTGTCCGCTATGACATGAAGGAGCCGTTAGCCGAGGCTATAGGCCTGATCCAGGCTTTGGCCGATGATGTTTGTTTGGATGCGATGCAAGTTAACAAATTACAGGCAATTGAAGGCATGTCTTTGCAGACGCTCAATATGATTAACCTGTCTTCGGAACTCTACAAAATCGAGGCAGGCATTTTCCAGCTTAACGCCCAGCCGGTGAATATCGACAGCATTTTGCGATGCGTCGCCGAAGTTTCCCGTAACGCCTTTGCTGCCAAGCAACTGACTGTGACGGTGTCCGCAAGCATTGCGAGGGCGGGCGAGGAAATACCTAAAAGCCTGGGCGATGCGATGCTCTGCTATACCCTGTTTGACAATCTGGTGAAAAATGCCTGCGAGGCGGCGCCGGAACAAAGTAGGGTGGACATCGTCATAGCGAATGAAAATCCGATAAGGATTACCATCCGGAATAAGGGCGCAGTTCCTGAGAACATCAGGGAAAGCTTCTTCGACAAGTTTGCCGCTCAGGAGAAAACGGCTGATACCCGAATGGGCTTTTACTCGGCCAAGCTTTTCACCAAGGCTCAGAACGGGAAAATGACCCTGGAAGTTTCGGAGGAGAAAAACCTGACAGCGGTTTCGGTTAGCTTGCCGCGGTTTTTAGCGTTAGCCTGATCAATATCTCCCCGCCGAACGCACCAATGTTCCGATCAAGACCGGGCAGGGCACCGGCTTGGTATTTACGGCGGGTGTCTTATGCAATAAGGGTTAGAGCGCGCATCGTCGATATTTATTATGAAATATTTGTTGCGGGGTTGGATTTACAGCGATAATCGTAACCATTGCAATAAACCAGACAAAGAGATTGAATGTTCAGAAATCCTTTTATTAAACAACTGTTCGGCAGTTTTTTGGATTTGGTGCCTATTCTCGCGGTTGTTCTGGTATTTCAGGTTTTGATTATTCGCCAACCGATTCCCGATGTCGGCAGCTTAATCGCCGGGATGCTGTTTGTTATTCTAGGCCTCACCCTGTTTGTTCAGGGGCTTGAGCAAAGCCTGTTCCCGATTGGCGAGTCGATGGCTTATGCGTTTGCCCGCAAAGGCAGTTTGTTTTGGCTGCTGGCCTTTGCTTTCTGCCTGGGGTTTGGCGCTGCGATTGCCGAACCGGCGCTGATCGCAGTTGCCGAAAAAGCCGCAACCATTGCCGGTAACGGCAAGATGATCGAACAAACCGATGCGGCAAAGGCCGGCTATGCGCTGGGCTTGCGCATTACCGTCGCGTTGTCTATCGGCCTTGCCATCTTGGTCGGCGTATTGCGAATACTCCGGGGCTGGCCGGTGTATTACCCGGTTTTTTTCGGTTATGTTTGCATCGCCATCATGACGCCTTTCGCGCCTGTCGAGATCATCGGCATTGCCTATGATTCCGGCGGCATCGCTACGTCCAGCATTACCGTTCCGTTGGTGACTGCGCTGGGCGTTGGTTTGGCGACCTCAATCAAAGGCCGCAACCCGATGACCGACGGCTTTGGCCTTGTCGTTTTTGCGTCATTGATGCCGACGATTTTTGTGATGGCTTACGGGATGGTGATATGACCGATTGGCTGAAGCTGTTGGAAACCTGCCGCGATATTTTTCCGGTTGCCGTCATTATGATCGACTGGGCCATGCATTTTGCGCTGAGGCTGTTGGAAACTTGTCGCGATATTTTACCGATTATCGGCACCATCATCGGGTTCCAGCTGTTGGTCATTCGCAAACCCTTGCCCCACCCCAGAAAAACCATCATCGGCTTCTTCTATGTTTTGCTGGGTATTGTTTTTTTTCTGGAAGGGCTGGATCTGGCTTTGTTCCCGCTTGGAAACCTGATGGCGTCGCAATTGACCACTCCTGAATTTCTGGGCATTAATCCTGTTGACCAGGCCGTCTCCTGGCAATCGTATTTCTGGGTCTATATTTTTGCCGCCGGCATTGGCTTTACTACCGCGTTGGCCGAACCTTCCCTGCTTGCCGTCGCCCTTAAAGCCGAACAAATTTCAGGCGGCACGATCCGGGCCTGGGGCTTAAGGATTTCTGTAGCGATCGGCGTGGGTTTCGGTCTCGCTCTCGGCACCTTTCGGATCGTTACCGGCTCGGAACTGTATTTATACATTATCGCGGGCTATCTCATCGTGATGATACAAACCCGGTTCGCTCCTAAACTGATTATCGGCTTGGCCTACGATTCGGGCGGGGTGACGACATCGATGGTTACCGTGCCGCTGGTTACCGCATTGGGCCTGGGGCTTGCCTCTGCCGTGCCCGGCCGCAACCCGTTACTGGACGGCTTCGGCTTGATCGCCTTTGCCAGTTTATTCCCCGTCATTGCCGTCTTGGCTTACGCGCAAATCGCACAATGGCGCAGCAAAGGCAGTCTTTCACCTACCCCTTGAGGAACACCATGCATTTCAAATTAATTATCGTATTTGTCGAAGACGACAAAACTGACCTGGTGCTTGATACCGCGCGTGAAAACGGCGCCAAAGGCGCGACCGTGGTCAATAATGCCCGCGGCGAAGGCATGAAACAATCGAAAACTTTTTTTGGCCTGACGCTGGAAACCCAGCGCGATGTGCTGCTGTTTCTGGTTGAGGAACATCTCAGCCGGCATATACTGGAAACCATCGCCAAGGTTGCAGAGTTCGACAGCAAACCCGGTACCGGTATTGCCATTCAGATTGATGTCGAGGATGCCGTTGGCGTCATGCAGCAGGTTGAACAATTAACCCATGAACTTGAGGATAAAATATGATCGCGCCACGCACTGTAATCCGTGTCAGGGATGTGATGAAAACCGATTTCGGCACCATCGACGGCATTGCCACCATAGAAGATGCCTTGAAAAGGATGAAATCGCTGAAAACCTCGGTGTTGGTCGTTAAAAAACGCCATGACGATGACGAATACGGCATGATTAATTCCGGCGACATCGCCCGCCATGTGCTGGCCAAAGACCGTGCGCCTGACCGGGTTAACGTTTATGAAATCATGACTAAGCCGGTCATTTCGGTACATCCCGATATGGACATCCGCTATTGCTCGCGGTTATTTGCCGATTACAACCTGGTCAGGGCACCGGTCATTGAAAATAACAAGATTATCGGCATGGTCAGTCCGAATTCGCTGGTGCTGGATGGGATGTATAGGGCTTTTAAATAAGGGCTAGGTTCAAGGCGAAAGGCGAAGGGCGAAAAAGTTGCGCTGGTTCCCAAGCTCCTGCTTGGGAACCCAGACTGCGAAGCTCCAGCTTCGCGAGACAGGAAGCTGGAGCTTCCGGCACCGAATTCCCAAGCTGGAGCTTGGGAACTAGCAAAAATCTCTTTAAAAAAGGCGGTTGGTTATGTTGAAGTTGTTGGAATTTAATTCAAGAATCTGGTTTTTTCTGGGGTTCCTGGGTTGTGTGTTTTTGTTGTCGATGGGCGCTTATTTTCAATTTGTCGGCGGCCTTGATCCCTGTCCGTTATGCATTTCCCAGCGCATTGCCATTTTGCTGACCGGCTTGGTTTTTTTAAGCGCAGCTATCCATAACCCTGGACAGAAAGGTACGACGGTTTATGCCATCGCAGGAGCGGTTACTGCTTTGTGCGGCACGGCGATTTCAACCCGGCATGTCTGGATACAGCACTTGCCGGCAGATAAGGTGCCGGAATGCGGGCCCGGCCTGGAGTATGTGCTGCAAAACTTCCCGTTGTTTGAAACGGTCAAGTTAATGCTCAGCGGTACCGGCGATTGCGCCAAGGTGGACTGGACAATGCTGGGTTTCAGTATGCCCGCCTGGACGTTGCTGGCTTTTTTAATGCTGGCAACCTTAAGCTTGTTGCAAATCTGGAATTATAAACAGGCGGACTGATAGGGTGTTGGCGATAAAGCGTGCATTTATAGGGCAACACGGGATTTCAGTCATCCTGCTTTAGCTCGCGCAATCCCTTTTATTAATTTTTTGGAGGAATAAGGCGAAATTAGGTTTTCAATTTACAAAAATTGACGACGTTCGCCTTGACGCATATTACTCGACTTATCCCGGCAGCTCATAATCCTTGGGTCATTGTGCCAATATCGGGTCCGGTACTCATGTACGTCAATAGGCCTGTCGTTTATTTGCTTGCCGTTGAGGTTTTCGATGGCCCGCTTTGCAACAGAGTCGGGCGTTAACCTGACTAGGCCGTGATATTTAATCTCATGCGTTTTAGGATTCTTTTGCACCATAATTGCAACACTTACCAGATGGCCGTCTTTAACGGCCGGTCTAATAAAGTCTTCCAGCTCTTTCCTGTCCATGCCGGCAGGCAGGTTTATTAAAATAATAATCACGCAAATGCCATTCTTTTCAGGGCCGGCAAAGCGGCTCTATTCAATATAATTATTTTTATTTTCATCGTCTTAGCCGGATAAGGAGTTATATTTTGCCGGACTGGCTTCGGTCTGAATAGCCGTAAAGTTTTGGCTGATTCGATCTGTAAGTAATTGATTATCCGTTGTTGCGGCTTCGCTATTGCCGTTCCCAGGTTGGGAGGCGGACGTTTACGCGGTAAGCTGCATTAACCGCTGCACATTGCAGTCGTCTTTTTTGATTTTTTCCTGCTTTATTTAATATTTCAATCTGGTATCTTTGTTCCCGGCAATCGGTGGATTGCAGCTTCTCATGCGTTTTCCTGTCGATGGGCGGATTGAAAAAAGCGTGCGATTATATCGGCTAATCCTTTCCTTTTCCACGTATGTTGATTGGACAGATGAATCGAAGAATCAACGCTGAACTGGCCAGAGCAAGTGCACAGGTAATCAAACCAAGATTACAACCTATTTAACGGTGACATAGTCATTTCAATCTACACCTGACCGATGCAAGCACTGATTGACTTTTTGGGTATCAAAGACCTCATTCCGCATGGCTATTGCCTGTCGTGGAGCCCCGTATTACTTTGGCTGCACGTTGTCTCGGACCTGTTGATCATGATCTCCTATTATTCGATTCCCCTGATGCTGGTCTATTTTATCCGGCAGCGTAAGGATGTGGCCTATCCGTGGTTGCTTGCCATGTTTGCCGGATTTATCGTTGCCTGCGGCACCATGCATTTACTGTCGATCATCACGATCTGGATACCTTTATATTGGCTGGATGGCCTGTTTAAAGGATTTACCGCGATTATTTCGGTCGCTACCGCCGTGTTGATGTTGCGGGTTATTCCCCGCGCTTTGTCTGCTCCCAGTGCCGCACAATTGCAAGTCGAGATACAACAAAGAACAACGGCAGAGAGTGCGTTGCGTGTTGCCAATGCTGAGTTACAGAAAAATATTGCCCGTACACAGCTTCTGCTGGATTCAGCGCTGGACGGAGTCGTCAGCATGGATCAAAACGGTAACGTGGTCGGCTGGAACAAGCAAGCCGAACATATTTTCGGTTACTCCAGCGAGCAGGCATTAGGGCGCGAATTGGCAAGTTTAATCGTTCCGCCGGCTTATCGGGAAAGTCACCGGCAAAGCTTATCGCGATTTATGGAGACGGGGGCATCACACATTATCGGCACGCGTTTGGAAATTACCGGTTTGCATGCCGGAGCTTACGAATTCCCAATAGAGCTGACCGTCAGCGTGTTGGGACACAAGGGCGACTATTTTTTTAGCGCCTATGTCCGCGATATTTCCGAGCGCAAGCAGGCCGAGACAATGCGGCAGGAAGCTTTAGACAGGTTGCGTAAAATAGCCGGTCAGCTGCCCGGCGTGGTGTTTCAATTCCGCTTGCGTGCCGATGGCAGTTCCTGTCTTCCTTACGCCAGTAAAGTGCTGCAAGACATTTACCGCATCGATCCCGAAGAGGTGCGCGATGATGCGGCAAAGGTGTTTAGCGTTGTCCATCCGGACGATTTAGACGGGCATCTGGCTTCCATTCAAACGTCGGCGCGCGATTTAAGCCCGTGGTGCAATGAATACCGCCTTAGATTTGCTGATGGTACAGAGCGCTGGCTATTCGGCAACGCCTTGCCGCAACGCGAAGAAGACGGCTCGGTGCTTTGGCACGGTTTCGTGACCGATATTACTGAGCGCAGACTAATTGAAGAGGCGGTGCGGGAAAGTGAAAATAAACTCGCTACCATTCTCGACAATGTCGACGCTTTTATTTATATCAAGGGTTGCAACTATCAATACCAGTACGCCAATCAGGCGGCGCGGCAAGTGCTTGGCAGATCGCTGGATGACATCATCGGCAAATTGGACGATGCTTTTTTTGATCGAACTACGACGGCAAGATTGCGTGAACATGATCGCCGTGTCTTTGAACTGGGTGAGCGGATAGCGGCCGAGAATACTTATACTCAAAAAGATAGTGCTATTACCCGCACCTATCTTACCGTTAAGCAGCCATTACGCCGGGAAGACGGTAGTATTTACGGTTTGTGCGGTATTTCCACCGACATCAGCGAGCGCAAGCGGATGGAGGAGAAACTGCGCGACAGCGATGCCTTTAATGTCAGCATACTTAACTCGCTGACCTCACACATCGCCGTGCTGGATGCGCAGGGCGTTATTGTTGCCGTTAACAACGCATGGCGGCGGTTTGCCGAAGAAAATGATTTATTGGAATCCCGCCAGGGTCTGTTGGGGGTTAATTATCTGGACGCGTGCAAAAAGGCCTTTAATCAACCTTACGGCGACGAGGCAAGCGCTGCCCATATCGGCATTATGGCGGTGTTGGCCGGTGAGTTGGAAACATTTCATTTGGAATACCCGTGCCACTCGCCCACTCAGCAACGCTGGTTTCACATGAATGTGTCGCCATTGCAAGGTTCGCGTCACGGAGTTGTGGTCAGTCATAAAAACATCACCGAGCGCAAAAAGGCGGAAGAGGTTGCCCATGCAGCCTCTCAATATGCCCGCAGTCTGATTGAAGCGAGTCTGGATCCCTTGGTGACGATCAGCGCCGAGGGCAAGATCACCGACGTCAATACCGCCACGGAACAAGCGACCGGCGTGGATAGAGACAATCTGATCGGCAGCGATTTCGCGGACTATTTCATCGATCCCGAAAAAGCGCGCGAAGGGTATCGGCGAGTATTCTCGCAGGGATTTGTGACCGATTACCCGCTGGCTATTCGCCATGTGTCCGGCACGGTCACCGACGTACTCTATAACGCCGGCGTGTACCGTGATGGTGTCGGCAACGTACTGGGGGTGTTCGCCGCAGCGCGCGACATCACCGAGCGCAAAAAGGCGGAAGAAGCAACTCAAGCCGCCTCTCAATATGCCCGCAGTCTGATTGAAGCGAGTCTGGATCCCTTGGTGACGATCAGCGCCGAGGGCAAGATTACCGATGTCAATACCGCCACGGAACAAGTGACCGGCGTGGATAGAGACAATCTGATCGGCAGCGACTTCGCGGACTATTTCACCGATCCCGAAAAAGCACGCGCGGGCTATCAACAGGTATTCTCGCAGGATTTTGTGTTCGACTACCCGTTGGCTATTCGCCATGTGTCCGGCACGGTCACCGAAGTGCTTTATAACGCCAGCGTGTACCATGACGGCAACGGCAACGTATTGGGCGTGTTTGCCGCAGCGCGCGACATCACCGAGCGCAAAGCCATGGAAGATGAACTCAAAGCCAGCGAGGCAAAATTCCGTTCGATGATTGAAGTTTCCCCGGTGCCGATGGCGTTGAACGATCAGCAGTCGAACATTACCTTCCTGAATTCGGCGTTTGTGCAAACCTTTGGCTACACCGTAGATGATATTCCCACAGTGGCAGACTGGTGGCCGAAAGCCTATCCTGATCCGGATTATCGGCACTGGGTCAAGTGTACCTGGCAAACGATCCTGGAAAAAATCAAGCAGGAACAGACCGACTTTCCGCCTATTGAAGTGACCGTTCGCTGCAAGAACAACAGCATTAAAACCGTGTTGGTGGCTGCTGCGGTGATTCAGCATGAGTTTGAAGACGTGCATTTGGTGGTGCTGTACGATATTACCCAGCGCAAACAAATTGAAGCGGAACTGACC
>JBAQYH010000759.1:0-1698 GCA_049299935.1 Methylobacter sp.
GTTTAAGTCCATTTGGAGATCATTTGTTTTTTTTAGCAAAAATATATGGCAGACACTTTTGATTGTAACACTGCCGATCATTGTTTATATCCCCATAATAATAATGCAATATAAAACCGCATATTTGATCGATAACATGTTCCCTGAGCTGGTTTTGATCGTTGCTTATGCCGGGGTATTCTTGAGCTCGTTCGTTATCGATTTTTTTGTAACTATGAACGCAACGTTATATTACCTAAATAATAAGGAAGGCTGATGAAACGGATCTTCTTCGTGCTTTTTTGTGCTTGTGTTTGTTTGGCCGGCTGCGGCCAGGATCAGTATGCGATAGAACGCGATTATTGGAAGGTCAATCAAAAAGCGCAGGCGATATTCAAAAATCCTGTAGCGACTCCGCCAAACGAAGTCGAACGGGTTGTTGCACAGTTGAACAAATTTGTTTCTAAATATTCCAAGAATACTTTAGCGGTCAGAGCGGGTTTATCGATCGGTAAGCTGTATTTGGTAAAAGGGCAATATGAGCAGGCGCGGCTGCAATTTAAGAATATGGCAAAGCAGTATGCTAAATCCGGTTCTGTGGTTGCCGAATGTCTTTTTCTGACAGGCAATACGTATCAGCTTCAAGATCAGCCGGATAATGCCGTGGCTCAGTATCGTACGATCATCAGTAAATATCCTTTGAGCCAGCGTGGTTTGCAGATGCCGATGTATATCGCGCAATATTATGGGTCCCGGAAGGAACCTCAGAATATGCGGGAAGCTTATTCGCAAGCTATTGCTCATTATGAGTCTCTGGCGCAGAAGGATATGAAGTCAGCGCTTGCGTTGCGTGCATACACCCTGGTTGCAGAATGTTATGCGGGATTAAAAGATTGGCAGCAGGCTATCGCGTCACTTGAGACCATTGAGACAAACTTTAAAGATAAAGCACCGATGGACGGCGTTTTGCTGAATATTGCGATTATTTATCAGCGCGAACTTCGGGATAAGCCAAACGCGCGGGCGACGTTGCAGCGGATCATTGATGAATATCCGAAGAGCAGGTATGTAAAAGCGGTGCAGGAATTGTTGAAGAAGTAGGGATTGCTTCGCCGCCTTCGGCGGCTCGCAATGGGCATAATGGTTAAAAAGTGTTGCTAATATGCCCTGTTTTTAAAGTAACAGTACCAGTGTATGTAATGAATCCTGTGTTGTTTTGTTAAGCCTCTGTGTCTTTGATAATCTGTTTTGAGTCTTGAATGAAAACCTTCTAATGCATTTGTTGTTGCATGGACTTGAAGGTCATCTAAGTAATAAAACATATTGGGTAAAGCCTTACTGATCAAGACTATTGTTCTTTTGAGATCTTTGCATGCAACTGTACTGCTTGGTAATGATTTTACAAAATCTTTGTGTTTAGCAAGCCATTGGTTATAGGTTGCAATAAAGCAATCACGTTCTTTGATACTTTTTATCCAGCTAAGCTTGCTAAGAATATCCTTGAGTTCTTTGCCTGCTTGAGTTTTAGGATACGTTCTAAGCCATCTCATGCCTTCACGCTGAATATGGTAAAGACATCTCTGGATCTTAGCATTAGGCCAAATTATACCAAGAGCACGTATAATAGATTTCTCTCCGTCCGTCGTAATAAAGAGCGGATCGAGGCCTTGGCGTTTGAGATCTTCGAACCATGGATAAGCATCAACAAAACTCTCTTTG
>JBAQYH010000760.1:0-4535 GCA_049299935.1 Methylobacter sp.
AGCGAATGGTCAACCATTTCCTGACCGATATTTTTCAAGAGGATGAGTCCAAACTGGCGAATATCGCCATTGGTTTTGTCGACATAGACAAATTCAAACTGTTTAACGACACCTGCGGACATCAGGCCGGCGACAATGCCTTAAAGATTGTTGCCGATATTTTGCGCAGCTTGACCCGGCCTGGAGACTTTATCGGCCGCTATGGCGGGGAAGAATTTTTATTTATCCTTAGAAATACCGATGAAAGCGGCGCTTCCGGTTATGCCGAGCGCATCAGATCGGAAATTGAGCGTCGCGGCAAGATTTTGAGCCAACGCTTTAATGGCCATTTATTGACGGTCAGCATCGGCGTGTCGATGTATAGCCGGCGCTATACCCATTACACCGAAATGATCGAAGCCGCCGATCAAGCCATGTATCGTGCAAAAAACGAAGGCAGGAATAGAGTTGTCATGCTGCCCGGCGATAAAACAGGCAAAAAATAAACACTGAAATTGTTGTCAGAAAAATATCCGTAACTATTCAGTACATAGAAAAATGGAACACGGATGACACGGATAGTACGGATTTACACGGATTTTTAGTCCGAACCCGGTTGTTTGCGCTTTTAAATCAGTTTTTATCCGTTTAATCCGTGTTCTATTGAGCATACGCTGAGTAGTTATAAATCCCCAACAATTAAGTCACGCTCATGGTTCGCCTGTTCGCCAAGCCCACGGCTGCACCACGAACGTAACTGTCTGCAAAGGCGACGGCAGAAGTGCCTCCCCCTGCCCTGATCGCGTCTACTGTGCGTAATGCGTTTCGATATAGCGTTGCACGATTTCCTGAAACTCTTCGGCGATTCTGTCGCCTTTCAGCGTAACCGTTTTTTCGCCGTCTTCATAAACCGGCGCTACCGGGGATTCGCCGGTGCCGGGCAGGCTGATGCCGATATTGGCGTTTTTGCTTTCGCCCGGTCCGTTGACCACGCAACCCATCACCGCCACTTCCATGGTTTCAACGCCCGGATATTGGGTGCGCCAGACCGGCATTTGGTCGCGCAAATAGCTTTGGATGTCCATCGCCAGTTTTTGGAAATAATCGCTGGTGGTGCGGCCGCAACCTGGGCAGGAGATAACCATCGGGGTGAATGAGCGGAAGCCCATGGTTTGCAGGATTTCCTGGCCGACGATGACTTCCTGGGTTCTGGATGCGCCGGGTTCCGGCGTCAGGGAAATGCGGATGGTGTCGCCGATGCCTTGCTGCATCAATACCGATAAAGCGGCAGCCGATGAGACGATGCCTTTGGAGCCCATGCCCGCTTCGGTCAAGCCCAAATGCAGCGCGTAATCGCAGCGTTTGGAAAGGTCTTGGTAGATTTCGATCAGTTCCTGCACGTTGCTGATCTTGCAGGACAGGATGATTTTGTCTTTGCCTAGGCCCAGTTCCTCGGCTTTGGCGGCGCTTTCAAGCGCGGACAGTACGATCGCTTTGCGGGTGACGGCAGCCAAAGGCTCGGGGGTTGCCAAGCTTCTGTTTTCATCCAGCAAACGGGTCAACACCGATTGATCCAAGCTGCCGCCGTTGACGCCGATACGCACCGGTTTGTTGTATTGGCAGGCAAACTCGATCATTTGCTGGAATTGCGGATCGCGGCTTTTGCCGCGGCCTACGTTGCCCGGATTGATGCGGTATTTGTCCAAAGCCTGGGCGCAGTCAGGGTATTTTTCCAGCAGTTTATGGCCGTTGAAATGGAAGTCGCCGACGATCGGAGTCGAGTTGCCTTTCTTGTCCAACTGGTTGCGGATTTCGGCAACGGCCGCCGCCGCTTCCTCGGAATTGACGGTGATGCGGACCAGCTCGGAACCGGCTGCGGCCAGTTCGATGATTTGATTAACGGTTGCAGAAACATTGGCGGTATCGGTATTCGTCATGGACTGAACGACGATAGGCGCCCCGCCGCCGACTTTAACGTCGCCGACTAAAACTTGATGGGTGATTTTTCTAAGGCTAATAGACATACACAAAATCTTTTTGGAAAAGGTTACAATTATCGGGAGGAAGTTCGTCAAATTATACGCCTATACAGGCCATTGAGTAGAGTTTTAGTGTGAGGATAAATTATTTTTCCGATATACATCTGGAGTTTGCATCGCTTAAAGCGCCGGATAATGACGCCGACATCATCGTTGCCGCAGGCGATATCGGCGTCGGCACACAAGGCGTAGACTGGCTGAAAGCACTGAATAAACCGGTTATTTACGTTGCCGGCAATCACGAGTTTTATTCCCAAGAATATCAACAAACGCTACAGTTGATCCGTAATCAATGTGCAGGCAGCAATGTGTATTTTCTTGAGAACGACTGTTTGATATTCCAGGGCGTACGCTTTTTAGGCTCCACCCTTTGGACCGACCTGTTTGTTGAGGGCGAGAAAAAAGCCGAGGCTTTAGGCAAGACTTTAAATGATTTCAGGCGAATTCAATTCGCTGACCAGCCTTTCGATGCTAAGAAGTTCAGCCATTTGCATCAACACTCAAAGGAATGGCTGGAACAGCAATTGGCTCAACCGTTTTCCGGAAAAACTGTCATCATAACCCACCATGCGCCATCCCAGTGGAGCTGGAATGATTCGCCCCATGCACTTAAGAAAATTGCTTACTGCAACGATTTAAAGCCATTGCTCCATGAATACGAGATTGCAGTCTGGTTTCACGGCCATGTTCACAGCCGGATGGATTACCGTATCTCGGGCGCCAGGATATTAAGCAATCCCAGAGGTTATGCCGGATCAAAAATCGTACCCGGTTTCGATCCGGACAGGGTGGTGGAGATTTAGGGTGAAGCAGACATAAGGCGAAAGGCGAAAGGCGAAAAAACCTGCACCTAACACGGACCGCCCTTAGCCCTTAGCCCTTAGCCCTTAGCCCTTAGCCCTTAGCCCTTAGCCTTTAGCCTTTAGCCTTTAGCCTTTAGCCTTTAGCCTTTAGCCTTATAATTTAACTTTTACATCCCCATTTACCCCTTACAAACCAACCCCCCATGACAAAAATCAATATCCAACAAATGATGGCCGAGAGCGGCGTGGCATTCGGCACCAGCGGCGCGCGCGGGCTGGTCAGCCAAATGACCGATCAAGTCTGCGCCGCCTACAGCCTGGCATTTCTGCACGGCCTAGACCTTGCGAAACCGGGGCAAAAAATCGCCTTGGGTATGGACTTGCGCCCATCCAGTCCGGCCATTGTCCGCGCTTGTGCGGCCGGTATCCGCCAGGCCGGATGCGAGGTGGATTTCTGCGGCGTGCTGCCCACTCCGGCGCTGGCCTTGTATGCTTTGGCGCAAGGCATTCCGGCCATCATGGTGACCGGCAGCCACATTCCGTTCGACCGCAACGGCATCAAGTTTTACCGGGTCGAAGGCGAGATCAGTAAAGCCGACGAAGCGGCCATCACCCATGCCGAGGTCGAGTTGCAGGCGATGAGCGGCGATGCGGCAATGCCGACCGTCAACCCCGACGCCTTAAAACAGTACCAACAGCGCTACACCAGCCTTTTTGCAGGCGATTTGTTGAGCGGCTGGCGGATCGGCATTTACGAACACTCCAGCGCCGCGCGCGATTGCCTGCGCGATGTACTGAGCGCTCTGGGCGCGGATGTGGTCGGATTGGCCCGCACCGATACCTTCGTACCTATCGATACCGAAGCGGTCAGCGAAGAAGACCGCCGGCGCGGACTGGCCTGGGCAGCCGAACATCGCCTGGATGCCATTATCTCCACCGACGGCGACGGCGACCGGCCACTGATCGCCGATGAGACCGGCAACTGGCTGCGCGGCGACATCGTCGGCTTGCTGTGCGCGCATTTCCTGGGCGCCGATACCGTGGTCACGCCGGTGAGCTGCAATACTGCAATCGAAGCATCGGGACTGTTTCGGCAGGTGATCCGCACCCGCATCGGTTCGCCGTACGTGATTGCCGGCATGGAGCAGGCGCTCGCTGCCGGCAGCTCCAGCGTCGTCGGTTTCGAAGCCAACGGCGGCTTCCTGGTGGGCAATGATTTAACGGTCGAGGGGCAACGCCTGGCCGCGCTGCCGACCCGCGACGCCGTGTTACCGGCCTTGGCGGTGCTGGCGATGGCGCGGCAACAGGGTTGCAAAGTATCCGCCCTGCTCGCCGGTTTGCCGCAACGTTATACCGCCAGCGACCGCTTACAGGATTTCCCGGTTGCCGACAGCCGGGCGTTGCTGGACAGACTGCAAGGCGACGACACCGCGTATCGAAGCCTGTGGAGCAATGAGCTGGGCGCGCTTGCCCAACGGGACTTGACCGACGGCCTGCGGCTGACGTTCGACAGCGGCGAAATCGTGCATCTGCGCCCGTCCGGCAACGCGCCGGAACTGCGCTGCTATGCGGAAGCCGACAGCATGGAACGGGCTCAATCACTGGTCACCTTGAGCTTGCGGCGCATTGCCGGGAAATGATCTTGATGAATGCCTATTAACTGATGTTTCGCATTGTCCACGAAAAGCACGAAAGGCACGAAAAATTAGCAACG
>JBAQYH010000761.1:0-1537 GCA_049299935.1 Methylobacter sp.
GTTCATGATTGCATTGGCTCTGCTGGCTGCGCTGCCATGGCTCAATCCCATGGCGATTACATCACACACGGCATTACATTAAGAGGTATCTATGGATCATTTTAACGCGATCATCGGTCAATCTCCCGCATTGGATTCCTTAATCCGTAGCGCCAAAATCGTTGCCGCTACCGATGTCACCGTATTACTTAAGGGTGAGACCGGCACCGGTAAGGAAGTGCTCGCCACCGCCATTCAACAGGCCAGCGCTCGCGCCAACAAAGCCTTTATCACCTTAAATTGCGCGGCATTACCTGAAAGCCTGATCGAATCGGAATTGTTCGGTCACAAGAAAGGTTCGTTCACAGGGGCGACAGCCGATAAACAAGGCCTTTTCCAAGCCGCTGATGGCGGCACCCTGTTTCTTGATGAAATTAATTCCTTGCCGTTGTCGATTCAGGCAAAGTTATTGCGCTTTCTTGAGTCCGGGGAATGTCTTGCGGTCGGCGAAATCAAGCCTTACAAAGTCGATGTCCGCGTTATTTCTGCAACCAACTCCGACCTCAACAAACAAATCGCAGCCGGCGAGTTCAGATCGGATTTGTATTTCCGCTTGAATGTCGTGCCATTAGAACTGCCGCCGCTTGCGCAGCGCACTGACGACATTGAATCGCTGATCAAGCACTTTTTGGCCCTATTCGAAGACGCGCATAATCTGACTGCGCCAAAATTCAGCAAACAGGCCTTAAAAACACTGAAAGCCTACTCCTGGCCGGGCAATATTCGCGAGTTACGTAATCTGTGCGAAAGACTCAGCATTTTATTAGCAGGCAAAGTCATCGAGCCGGAAAACCTGCCTTTTGAATTTACCGCCAAGATCGTCAGCAATGCGCCGGCTGCAACGGATTTCACACTGCCTGAAACCGGCCTTAAGCTGGACACGTTAGAGGCCGACTTGATACATCAGGCCCTGAACCGCACTAAAGGCAATCGCAGCAAGTCCGCAAAACTGTTGGGCATCTCCCGCGATACCTTGCTTTACCGCATGCAAAAACACGGTTTTGCCGGCTGATATTTAACGTCTTCTTACCCATTGCGCGGTAATGTTGTCACTTTTTCCATGAGCGCGGAACCCCGCCAGCCGCGCCAATTTCGCCAGTTCATCCTTGCCGCTAACGGCGGGCTCCGCCAATTGCAACAGTTCCGATGGTTTTACGTATTCCCAAAAACCATCGCTGCAAAGCACAAAAGTCTCGCCTTTTTCCATCTCCGGATAAAGATTAATCTCCACTTCGTGCGCTTTCAGGATATTGATTGTGCGTGTTAACTGATTTTGCTCAGGATGCTGCGCCATCTCCCGTTCGGTAATCCTGCCTTCATTCAATAATTGTTGCGGAATGGAGTGATCCGGGGTTCGCCACAATATCTGTTGCGGATTCATCCGGTATATCCGCGAATCGCCGCAATGAGCGGTCACTACCTGCCGCTCATCCAGATAAAGAATTGCGCACGTCGTATGTGCGTCATCGCCCGATTTTTCGATGGCAAACAGCTTTTT
>JBAQYH010000762.1:0-2011 GCA_049299935.1 Methylobacter sp.
GCGTAACCCCGCGCCGCTGGCTGGCCTCGTGCAATCCCGAATTGGCCGCGTTAATCACCGAAACCATCGGCGACGGCTGGGTAACTCATCTGGATGAGTTAAAAAAGCTTGAGCCTTTTGCCGAAGATGCCGAGTTTCGGCATCGTTGGCGCGCCATCAAACAGCATGCAAAGCAGCGCCTGATTGAGCACAAAAAGCAATACCTGGACATCCATTTAAATCCCGATGCATTGTTCGATATACAGGTCAAGCGCATCCATGAATACAAGCGGCAGATCTTGAATGTGCTGCATGTGATTCATCTTTACGACCGCATCAAGCGCGGCGACACAGCCAACTGGGTTGCGCGTTGCGTGCTGATCGGCGGCAAGGCTGCGCCCGGTTATGCGATGGCGAAAAAGACCATCAAACTGATTAACAATGCCGCCCATGTCATCAATGAGGATCCCGACGTTGACGATAAATTAACCCTGTTCTTCCTGCCCGATTACCGGGTTTCGGGCATGGAAATCATCTGCCCGGCCGCCGATCTTTCCGAGCAGATTTCGACCGCAGGCAAAGAGGCTTCCGGCACCGGCAACATGAAGCTGATGATGAACGGCGCTTTAACGATCGGCACATTGGACGGCGCCAATATTGAAATAAGGGAAGAAGTCGGTGATGAAAACTTCTTCCTGTTCGGCCTGACCGAAGAGCAGATTGAAGCAAGGCGGGAGCATTACGATCCTGCCGCGATCATCGATCAGGATGAAGATTTGCAGCGGGTCATGAATCTTCTGGAAAGCGGGCATTTCAACCAGTTTGAACCGGGGATTTTCGACGACCTGATCGCCTCCATCAGAAGCAAGTATGATCCGTGGATGACGATTGCAGATTTTAGAAGCTATATCGACGCGCAAAAACGTGTGGAAACCGCCTATCAGGATAAAGATCACTGGACCCGGATGAGCATATTGAACTGCGCAAACAGCGGCAAATTCTCCACGGACAGAACCATCGGCGACTATAACCGGGACATCTGGAAATTGGAGCCTGTGCCGGTGCAATATCCTTAAAATACTGCTCCAATTCAATTCCTGTTACTGTACCACGAAGAACACAAAGACATGAAGAATGAAAAATTTCTTATCCTTCGGACTGTGAAAGTATTATCCCAATCAGGCTGAAAGGATTATTCACCACAGAGAACACGGAGGACACGGAGAAAATCAATATTAAAACTCCGTGTTCTCTGTGTTCTCCGTGGTGAATCAATCAATTTATATTGTTGATGACAATCAAGCTTGCGCTGTAATATGCAGCACCCGATTAATTACCCGAAGCCACCATGAAGCCAGACAGCGCCGCAATCAGAAAACGATACGACCGCATCGCCCCGTATTTCGAGGGCATGGAAGCGGTCATGGAAGGGTTGTTTTTTAAAAATTGGCGGAAAAAATTATGGGCCAAGGTCGAGGGCCATCATATCCTTGAAGTCGGCGTGGGGACGGGCAAGAATTTCGACTATTATCCCAAGGACGCCAGGATAACGGCGATTGATTTTAGCGAGCAAATGCTAAAATACGCGGTGCAGAAACGGGACAGGAAGAATATCAAAGTCGACCTGGAACTGATGGATATTCAGTCGTTATGCTTCGCCGATAACAGCTTCGATACGGTTATTTGTTCGTTTGTCTTTTGTTCGGTACCGTCGGCGGTAAAGGGCTTAAAGGAAGTTTACCGGGTCTGCAAACCGGGCGGTCAGGTATTATTGCTGGAGCATGTGGTCAGTTCAAACCCCGTGCTTGCCGCCGTCATGAATCTGCTTAACCCCGTCGTTGTCGCGCTGGCCGGGGCCAACATTAACCGGAACACCGTTAAAAACGTTAAAGCCTGCGCATTTACCTCGGTGCATGTCGATGACCGCAGCAGTCATCTTATCAAGCTGATTGAAGCCAGAAAATAGCAAGATGATCACATGTAGGGCGTGCTGTGCGCGCCTTAGGAACGGGCATGAAACAACTTGAGCATT
>JBAQYH010000763.1:0-8170 GCA_049299935.1 Methylobacter sp.
CTCGCTTTGTTTGACCATTGCAATGGTCACCAATAAAGCAAATACGGTACCGCCCACATATAGCCAGAATTTGTCTTTTGGTTGTGCTTCTTCGTTCATTTTTTTACACCTTTTGTTGTTTGAAACATCAATGGATGTGCCGACGTTGATATGAAGAGTCACAACGCCGGAACTGATTTTCCCCCTGAGGTTTATGCATCCTCAGATGACTACTTCATCTTGATATGTCGAACGATCAGCTGTCGTGCATGTCGGCAGGCGCAGGATGCGTTAAATATCTTCTTTTTATGATAGTAGCGGATCAACACTATAAAAGAAGCCTGAGAATGCTGTCAACTAAATATCGATTCGATACAAGGCTTGTGTGTCAAATCGTTTCGCCGTTTAAAAAAGCCAAAAAACAGGGGGTACCGCTCTAGGCAGTGCATCCAGAACTGCACCCTGAGGCAAATTCTGCGATAATGAACATAAGATTTCCGTCTATAAAATGCCGAATTGATGTCGGCTATAACTATTGATTTAACAACGCATCTATGAACGAAAAAACAGTATTTAAACCTTGTGATCTGGTTATCTTTGGCGCTTTGGGCGATTTATCCCGCCGCAAGCTGCTTATTTCCCTGTATCGGCTTGAAAAAGCCGGCTTGATTGAAGCCGATACCCGTATCATAGGTGTGGATCAACATGAGGGCGATAATTCCGGATTTGTCGGGATCATCCATGCAAGTTTGCAAGAGTTTTTAAATGAAGTCATCGATGAACAAGTGTGGGCACGATTT
The DNA here is from genome assembly GCA_049299935.1 of Methylobacter sp. Lineage (GTDB taxonomy): Bacteria > Pseudomonadota > Gammaproteobacteria > Methylococcales > Methylomonadaceae > Methylobacter_A. Next base: position 780 of record JBAQYH010000763.1, read on the forward strand.
TCGGTAAGATTTTCCTATCTAAAGATAGATTTAACTCAGATGGATCAATACGCGCTGTTGAATAGCGTTATTGATGGAAAATCCAGGGTGATGGTGAATTATTTTGCCGTTTCCCCTTTTTTATTTACCAATATCTGTCAGGGATTGGCTAAGTGTGGGGTCCTGAATGAAGAATCGCGCATGGTCATGGAAAAACCCATAGGCCATGACCTTAAGTCTTCACAAGACATTAATGATACCGTTGCCGAGGTGTTCAGCGAAAAACAGGTTTACCGGATTGATCATTACCTGGGCAAAGAAACGGTACTCAATTTATTGGCGTTACGCTTTGCCAATTCTATTTTTACCACCAACTGGAATCACAATACCATCGATCATATCCAGATTACCGTCGCGGAAGAGGTCGGTATTGAAGGTCGCTGGGATTATTTCGATAAAACCGGCCAGTTGCGCGACATGCTGCAAAACCATTTGTTGCAGATTCTGACCTTTGTGGCGATGGAGCCGCCGATTAATCTGGAAGCGCAAAGTATACGCAATGAAAAAATAAAAGTGCTATCCGCGCTACGTCCCATTACCCAAGAAAATGTCAAACAAAAAACCGTTCGCGGACAGTACTCTGCGGGGAAGATCAACGGCAAGCCGGTGCCTGGCTATCTTGAAGAAGAGGGCGCCAATACCGACAGCACCACGGAGAGTTTTGTCGCCTTGAAAGTGGCCATCGACAATTGGCGCTGGGCCGGTGTGCCGTTTTACTTGCGTACCGGAAAACGCATGAAATATAAACGCACTGAAATCGTTGTTAATTTTAAGCAGCAGCCGCACAACATTTTTAAAGAGAGCTTTGAAGATCTGCCGTCGAATAAGCTGATTATCCACTTGCAGCCCAGGGAAGGCGTGGAAATTCAGATACTCAACAAAATACCGGGTATCGATGAAAATATTAAATTGCAAAAGACTAAGCTGGATTTGAGCTTTTCCGACATATTTAAAAACAGTAAGATTTTCGGAGGTTATGAAAAATTGGTGCTGGAAGCGATGCGCGGCAATCCCACGCTGTTTTTGAGTCGCGAGGAGATTGAGCAGGCCTGGACATGGATTGATTCGATACAGGATGCCTGGGCGCATCTGGATGCTATACCAGCCCCTTATCCTGCCGGTACTTGGGGGCCTAAGGCTGCCGACAAGTTAATTGCGAGGGATGACAGAGTCTGGGAAGATGAAGCAGACGCAGCATTGTAGGGTGCGCAGCGCGTACCCTTTTTCAAGCACCATTCCAAGCTCAATAAAGGTACGCGATGCGTACCCTACCTGTCTTGCGCATCAATTAACGTAGATAGAAGGAAAGAACGACATGCACCCTGTATTAGAAAAAGTAACCAACGACGTTACCCAGCGCAGCCGTGAGACCCGCGCCGCCTATCTGGCACGCGTTGATGCGGCTGCAAAAAAAGAGCCGCATCGCGCCGAGCTGGCTTGCGGCAATCTGGCTCACGCCTTTGCCGCTTGCGGAGCCGGTGAAAAAATCGATTTAACCGGGCATCAGAAAGCCAATATTGCGATTATCTCTTCTTATAATGACATGCTGTCGGCACATGAGCCGTATAAAGACGCGCCTGCGCTGATCAAGGCCGCGATAAAAGAAGCCGGCGGCGTTGCCCAGTTTGCTGCGGGCGTACCGGCGATGTGCGACGGCGTCACGCAAGGGCGGCCCGGCATGGAGCTGTCGTTGTTCAGCCGCGATGTGATTGCGATGGCCACAGCCATCGGTTTAAGCCACAACATGTTCGATGGCGCGCTGTACCTGGGCGTTTGCGACAAGATTGTGCCGGGACTGCTGATCGGCGCGTTGAGTTTTGGTCATTTGCCGGCCGTGTTCGTGCCCGCAGGACCGATGCCCAGCGGCCTGCCCAACAAAGAAAAAGTGCGTATCCGCCAACTTTATGCCGAAGGTAAAATCGGCCGTAAAGAATTGCTGGAGTCCGAAGCTGCGTCCTATCACAGCGCGGGCACCTGTACGTTTTACGGCACCGCCAACAGCAACCAGATGATGGTCGAGATTATGGGCCTGCATCTGCCGGGCAGTTCGTTCATCAACCCTTACACGCCATTGCGCGATGAACTGACCAAAGCCGCGGCCAGACAGGTTCTGAAATTCACCGCGATGGGCAACGACTTTCGCCCGATCGGGCATATGATCGACGAAAAAGCGATTGTGAATGCAATCATCGGCTTATTGGCAACGGGCGGTTCCACCAATCACACGATTCATCTGGTCGCCATTGCGCGTGCAGCGGGCATCATTATCAACTGGGATGATTTTGACAAGCTTTCCAGGGTGGTGCCGTTGTTGACCCGCATTTACCCGAACGGCCAGGCAGACATCAATCACTTCCAGGCCGCAGGCGGCATGGGCGTATTGATTGCCGAACTGTTGAAAAACGGCCTGTTGCATGAAGATATTCTGACTGTTGCCGACCAACGCGGCATGAACAGTTATCATCAAGAACCCAAACTGGTTGACGGTAAATTGGTCTGGGAACCTTGCCCCGAAGCCTCTTTGGACCCGGAAGTGATCAGTACCGTCGCCCAGCCTTTTGCAGCCGGCGGCGGTTTGCATGTGATGCACGGCAATTTGGGGCGCGGCGTATCCAAAGTTTCTGCGGTGGCTGAAAAACACCAGATCGTTGAAGCGCCTGCGATGGTGTTCGATGACCAGGACGATGTGGTTGCAGCCTTCAAACGCGGCGAAATGGAGAAAGATGTGATCGTGGTGCTTCGCTTCCAGGGGCCGAAATCCAACGGTATGCCCGAGCTGCACAAATTGACGCCGTCTCTGGGTGTATTGCAGGATAAAGGTTTCAAGGTTGCGCTGGTGACGGATGGCCGGATGTCCGGCGCTTCGGGCAAGGTGCCTTCAGCCATCCACATGTGTCCTGAGTGTGAAGAGGGCGGGCCGCTGGCGAAAGTGCGTACCGGCGACATTATCCACCTGAACACCCAAACCGGCGAGGTCAATGTGCTGGTCGATGCCGCTGAATTCGAGGCCCGCGTCCCGGCCGCCAATAGCGCCAAAGGCCACCATTTCGGCATGGGCCGCGAATTGTTCGGCGGCTTCCGCCTGGGTGCGTCGTCTGCCGAAACCGGAGCCTGCAACCTGTTTGTTGCCGATTAATAACTATAAAAATGTGGTAAAAACAATGACTAAAAATAACTGGAAAATTCAACCCAACATTATTTTAAATACTTGCCCGGTAATGCCGGTCATGGTTATCCAGAATCTGGAGGATGCCGTTCCTTTGGCGCAGGCTTTGGTCGCGGGCGGCATTAAAGTGCTGGAAATAACGCTGCGGACCCCGATAGCGTTGGATGCGGTCAGGCTTATCAGCCGGGAAGTCAAAGGGGCGATTGTCGGCGCGGGCACTATTACCACGCCCGAACAACTCAAGGCGTCGGAAGAGGCAGGCGCCGTTTTTGCGATCAGCCCCGGATTAACACCGAAACTTTTAGCCGCCGCCAACGAAGGAAATATCGCATTGATACCCGGCATAGCGACGCTGTCCGAGCTGATGTTAGGCATGGAGTATGGGTTGGATCATTTCAAATTCTTCCCGGCCGAAGCGGCAGGCGGCATTCCGATGTTAAAATCCATCGCAGGGCCTGTTCCTAACGTGACTTTTTGTCCGACCGGCGGGATTTCGCCGGAAAATTACAACAATTATTTGCAGTTAAGTAATGTTGCCTGCGTTGGCGGGTCATGGCTGGCACCTGTGGATGTGGTAAAATCAAAAAATTGGGCTAGGGTGACTGAATTGGCAAAACAGGCCATAGACAGGGCGGTTTCGGTTTAATCGCACATTCTTTTCGCTGTCACTCACAGGAAATGAAAGATACTTTCTGGAGTTTGTTACTTTATAAGCAAACTCCTTTTAAAATGCCAGTCAAGATTAACCACACTCAATTGGCTTGGTAAAACCCTTGCCGAGCCTTTGATGACGCTACAGACCATGTTTCAAAACTGAGAAAACCCATGACTAAACTGCGCAGTGTTACCTTAAATGAGAAAACTCAGACTTTATGTGAGTTGCCTGTCTTATCTGGGACTATTGGCCCCGATGTCGTAGATATTCAAACTCTGTATCAAAAAACCGGCATGTTTACCTATGATCCCGGTTTTACTTCCACGGCCAGTTGCAGTTCATCGATAACATATATCGACGGCGAGAAAGGCATATTGCTTTATCGCGGCTATCCTATCGAGCAACTTGCAGAACACTGCACCTTTTTGGAAGTATGCTATCTGCTGCTGAATGGCGAATTGCCCGACACTGATGAGATGAAGCAGTTTGAAGGCACGATAACCATGCACACGATGGTACATGATCAGCTGACTAATTTTTTTAAAGGGTTTCGCCGCGATGCGCATCCGATGGCCATTATGGTTGCCGTTGTCGGAGCCTTATCATCGTTTTATCACGATGCATTGGACATTAAGTCTAAAAGGGATCGTGACATAAGCGCCATCCGCCTGATTGCCAAAGTGCCGACCATTGTGGCGATGTGCCATAAATACAGCACCGGCTTGCCGTTTATGTATCCGCAAAACAAGCTGAGTTACGTTGAAAACTTTATGCGCATGATGCTGAGCACGCCTTGTGACGATTTCGAGCCCAATCCGGTATTGGTCAAGGCGTTGGACAGAATCCTGATCCTTCATGCCGATCATGAACAAAATGCCTCGACGTCAACAGTTCGTTTAGCGGGTTCCAGCGGCGCCAATCCCTACGCCTGCATTACTGCGGGGATTGCCTGCCTTTGGGGAGCGGCCCATGGCGGCGCCAATGAAGCCGTACTCAATATGTTGGAAGAAATTGAAGATGTTTCGAATATTGCTAAATTCATCGACAAGGCCAAGGATAAAAACGATCCGTTCAGGCTGATGGGTTTCGGTCACCGGGTTTATAAAAACTATGATCCCCGCGCCAAATTAATGCGCGAAACCTGTCATGAGGTGCTCACTGAACTCGGCCTGCATGATGACAAAATATTTAAGCTGGCACTTGAACTGGAACGTATTGCCCTCGAAGACGAGTATTTCATCGAGAAAAAACTCTACCCGAATGTCGATTATTATTCCGGCATCGTGCTGCACGCATTAGGCATACCCAGCAACATGTTTACCGCCATGTTTGCAATGGGCCGGACTGTGGGTTGGATATCCCATTGGGATGAAATGATCGCGGATCCAGACCAAAAAATAGGGCGTCCAAGGCAGCTTTATACCGGTGCAACCCAGCGCGATATACCGCCTCAGCATATTAAACGGGGCTAGTATCCGCAGACGAATTAACCGCGAAGATGAAGAAAAGACCTATGTAAAAACGCGTGTTCTTCGCGGTTTATCAATTAAGAATCGAATTCATAAACATTGAAATGTGTTCGATTTCTTCAGCACACAGGCTATGTTCCATCAGGTAATCATGCCATTCAACGGCGTAGTTCATCGATTTTAGGGTGTCGCAGGCGGCCTTGCCGGATTCAACCGCTACGATGGGGTCTATGATGCCGTGAGCCATGAATATCGGCGTGGCATGGCTGGCGGCTGAACGTTCGGTTTTTAATTGATCAACGGTCGGCAAATAAGTCGACAGCGCAACAATTCCGGCCAGTTTATGTTGGCACCTTAAGCCGGTATGCAGCGCAATCACGCCTCCTTGAGAAAACCCGGCCAGTAAAATGTTCGTCGATGGAATGCCCTTGCCGATTTCCTGCTGGATCAGTGGTTCAATCAAGCCGGCCGATTGATAAATGCCGTCAATATCGACTCTGCGTTCCAGCGACATCTCTAAAATATCGTACCAGGAGCGCATGGACATTCCGCCATTGATGGTGACCGGCTGGATAGGCGCATTGGGAAAAATGAAATGGATATTGGCTTGAGCGGTCAAATGCAGTTCGGGCACAATCCCTTCAAAATCATGGCCGTCCGCACCCAACCCATGCAGCCATATCACGGAATATTTGTGCTCTGATTCAGGCGGTATTTCGATGGTACTCAGTTGTTCGGCATTCATAAATTCTCCAGGATAAACAGAAATGGCGGTTAGCATAACTCAGTGCCAGGGATTGCCGTCAAATTTCGGCAAATCAGGGTTCATGTAGTCCCATGGCTGGGCGCTTGCAACCCATATGTCTTTTTTCGGTTGAAAAATACCGGGGTTATCAAGGGTTGCGGCGGCGACCGGCCTTATGTCGATAAAAGCGCTGTTCCTGCCGAACAGCGAGGTTCCGCATTCAGGGCAAAAAGCGCGATAAACGGTATGACCGCTTGCTGCAATAGTTGCATATTCTTTATAGTTGCCGGTTATGCTCAGGGCCGAGGCCGGAACAAACATGCCTGCAAAATAGGGCGCTCCAATTGCTTTTTGACAGGTCCGGCAATGGCAGTTGAAGCCGCCGATGGGTTTGGCCGATATTTCATATCTGACTGCGCCGCAAAGGCAGCCGCCGGTAATTGGAAGTTTCATGTTTTTCACCGTGAAGATTTGCCTGTAAATCTTAGTACAATAGAGCAAACATACTTTAACAATATTCAATCATAGACAATGCTGGATGATCTTATTTTAATAGCTCTACTGCTGGGTGCATACCTGTACTGGTTTATCGGGCAACAGGCGAAGGAGGTCGCGCTTAAAGCAGTCAGGGCGCATTGCTTGAACCTGGAAGTCCAAATGCTGGATGAGTATGTTGCTTTGAACGGCATCCGGTTAAAAAGGGATCAAGCCGGGAAAATGCGGCTGCAACGGACATTTTTGTTTGAGTTTTCTTCAACCGGAAATGAACGCTATAACGGAACTTGTATTATGCTGGGGCGGCGGGTCGAATCCATTCAGATGGAGCCGTACCGGATTGAAGAATCCTGAAGAAATGGTTTTTTGGAGAATTAAATGAAGAAATGTTCAGTATGCGGTCATGAATGCGATGACCGCGCTATGAAATGCCCGGAATGCGGGGCTTTTTACTCGAAAATTGCCGAGATTATTGCCGAGCAGGAAGCCCAGGAAGAGATGCAAACATTCCGCGGTCGATGTAAAAGAATCTTTAACGCGGATGATGTTAAGCAGGAATTGCTGTCCGAACTGAAGCTGGCATGGGCGGGATTGACTAAAAAAGGCGTGTTTGCGCTTTTTGTAATTTTCGTCTTCGTGTTTGCCCTGGTGGTTTCTGTTTTGTAAAAGCCATTAAGCAGGGCGATGCCCGCCTTAGGCGCCATGCAATGTATGCGGGCGTAAGCTTTCGGTCTTCCTGATGGCTGGGGCTCGTTAAGCTGTTCGCTGATGCAAACAGCTTAGGGTTTGGTTAAAAATAACTTCCCGAAATCACTATTTTCG
>JBAQYH010000764.1:0-2304 GCA_049299935.1 Methylobacter sp.
CGATCAGGCCGAAGAACTCAGGGATGAAATCGACTTGGTCAAAGGCGCCAGCCATGAATTCGACCTTGAAGACTATCTGGCGGGCAACCTGACGCCGGTATTTTTCGGCTCGGCGATCAACAACTTCGGGATTATCGAATTGCTGGATGCGTTCGCCGAATATGCCCCGTCGCCCAGACCCAGACAGGCTGAGCAGCGTGAGGTTTTGCCTGAAGAACCCAACTTTACCGGCTTTGTGTTTAAAGTGCAGGCTAACATGGACCCGTCGCATCGGGACCGGATTGCCTTCTTGAGAGTGTGTTCCGGCAAATTCGACAAGGGCATGAAAATCCATCATGTCCGTATCGGTAAAAACATCCAGGTTGCCAACGCGATTACCTTCCAGGCCGACAGCCGGAAAAGCGTCGAAGAAGCTTATCCCGGCGACATCATCGGCCTGCACAACCACGGCACCATCCAGGTCGGCGATACCTTTACCCAGGGCGAAGCGCTTAAATACGGCGGCATTCCTTATTTTGCGCCGGAATTGTTCCGCCGCGTGGTGTTAAAGGACCCGTTAAGAGCCAAAGCCCTGCAAAAAGGACTGGTGCAGTTAACCGAAGAAGGCGCGACCCAGTTATTCAGGCCGTTAAAAAATAACGACCTTATTTTAGGCGCGGTCGGCGTGTTGCAGTTTGACGTCACCGCGTTCAGGCTTAAAAGCGAATATAACGTTGAATGTGTTTACGATGCCGTGCCGATCTCAACCGTGCGCTGGGTCAGTTCCGACAAACCGGCCAAGCTGGAAGAGTTCAGGAACAAAGCGTTCGATAACTTGGCCGAAGACGGTGGCGGCTATTTGGTTTATGTCGCCAACAGCCGGGTCAACCTGCAACTGACCGAAGAGCGCTGGCCGGATATTAAATTCAGCGCGACGCGGGAATTGTAAAATTGATTGGGCCGGGGTGAGGGGATTGGACCCACTCCGGCCTGATCAGCTTTATGGATCAAAAAACATTCGATTTGCAGGTTGAACTTGGGCGCCTGCAAAGGGTGGGTTGATTTTAACCAAACAGGTCATACTGCATTCCTATCAAGGCATACACCAGAAATAATCATAGCCCCGTGGGCACAGCTTTTCGTTGCCCGACATTTTGATATGCGCGAATGCCGGGTATAAACAGCTTGCCCGACGTGACTCCGCCGGCAATATTTCGATATACCGTAGGTAATTATCTTTGCGTTGACAGTGGCAATAATGCACATACATAATGCGCATTGTTTTGTACATTTTGAGATTGCTATGAGACAAGCTACATTTACAGAAGTGCGCAACCACGCCAAGCAATATTTTGATATTGTCGAGTCAGGCGAATCCGTGCGTGTACTACGCAATGGAAAACCCATTGCCGACATCGTTCCGATAACCCCCGATTTGCCTTCATGGAAGCGACGCAAGGCGCAACCGCTGGTATTGGATGGCGTTTCCGTCAGCCGGATGATTTTGGAAGAGCGCGAAGCCGGCGTGTAATGGAAGTGCCCGATGCTCGTTTTTTTTGATACATCCGCTTTTGTTAAACGCTATGTCGATGAACCGGGAACCGATAAGGTGCTGGAGTGGTGCGACAAGGCAACGGAAATTGGCTTGTCTGGCATTGCGCTTCCAGAAATCGTTTCTGCTTTTTGTCGTTTGCGCAGGGAAGCCCGGATTACCGACGAGCAATATAGGCAACTAAAATCATTGTTACTGGCTGATATCGAAGATGCGGCCCTATGCGATCTTGCTCCCGCAGTATTAGCACAGGCGATTTCAAGTCTCGAAAACAATGTGCTGCGTGGTATGGATGCCATTCATATCGGTAGCGCAGTAATTCTGAAAGCCGATGTTTTTGTATCTGCCGACAAACGCCAGTGCGAAGCAGCTGTACAAGCAGGCTTGCCGGTTGAGTTGGTGTAGATAAAAAATCCGCGCAGTGCGACCGTGATACGCAATTAGCGGCATCTACGCCTTATCGTCAAACAGCTTTTTTCCAGTCAGTTGATGGGGATGAGCCGGTTGCGTTTTTTGATGTTCGGCATGTGCATCCATGTGCCCTGTTGTTAAACCCGATTCTTCGAGCTGGTTCTTCAAATAATCAAGATTGTGCTTGATGAGTTCAGTCGTTTGCTTATTCCGGCTTTTGAAAAAGGTATTGATGACATTGTTCCGATAGGAAACTACGCAGTGAATGGTGCCCAGCCCCGGCGGTGTGATGGTGATGTTAACCGACCAGTCTTTGCTGCCGGATTGTTGTTTGTGTTCCTTGTCTTGCTGCACTTCAATCC
>JBAQYH010000765.1:0-4053 GCA_049299935.1 Methylobacter sp.
ACCCAGTGGGACTTTCTGGCGTTAATCGGTCGGTATCAAATCCCTTTCCATGAGCGCGATCACGGCCAGCTGTTCTGCGACGAAAGCGCCAAGGATATTCTGGATATGCTGTTGGCTGAATGCGGCAAGGCGGGCGTGGTGGTGCAGTTGAATACCCGTATCGATTCCATTGAGCGACAGGCTGACCGGTTCCAGCTTAAAACCGGCAACGGCAATTTTACCTGTCAGTCATTAGTGGTCGCGACCGGCGGCTTGTCGATACCCAAAATGGGCGCGACGCCGTTGGGCTATAAAATCGCCGAGCAATTCGCCATTAAGGTGTTGCCTACCCGCGCAGCCCTAGTTCCGTTTACCTTGCAGCCGGAGGACAAGGAAAGATTCTCGGCGTTATCGGGCATTGCCGTGCCTTGTGTCGTCAGCAATGACAGGCAGAGTTTTAGCGAGAATGTGTTGTTTACGCATCGCGGCTTGAGCGGCCCGGCTATTTTGCAGATTTCGTCTTATTGGCGTGCCGGAGAGGCGATTGCGATTAATTTGCTGCCGCAGCTGAATTTGGAAGCCGAGTTGAAAGCCAAGCGCCAGCAAAAAATCAAAAACAAGTTAAAAACGATTTTGGAAGGCTATTTGCCCAAACGGCTGATCAGCGCTTTTCTGCCTGAGGATGTGCTGGATTTGTCGATGCAGGATTTGTCGGACAAACAGATTCAGCGGGTTGCGGATCAGATTCACAGCTGGACGATCAAGCCCAACGGCACTGAAGGTTACCGCACCGCTGAAGTGACTTCCGGCGGCGTTGACTGTGATGCGGTTTCTTCCAAGACCATGGAAAGCAAGCAGGTGCCGGGGCTTTATTTTATCGGGGAGGTGCTGGATGTGACCGGTTGGTTGGGCGGCTATAATTTCCAGTGGGCATGGTCATCTGCCTGGTGTGCGGGACAATATTGTTGAGTTAAATTACTCTCAACTGTTCGTCCAGAGGAAAGAGGAAAATATGATGGTAAGTGTCAGGTGCCACAAACAATGCGCCTCTCCTGGCTAAGCGCATTGTTTGCCATGCTGGAGCCTTGAATCTATTTGTCTTTCGATCTGAGCTTGCTATAAAAGCCTTTCAGTTTGCCCGGCTTGTTGCCGGCTTTTTCCGGTATGGCCGCATCGGGCTGTTGTTCCGTATCCGATGGCAGCGGTTTATCCGTTTTTTCGGTTGCCCACTGGGGTTCTGTTTTGACCGGCGGTTGTTTTTTACCAAACAGGTTTTTGATCTTTCCCAGCGACCCTTTGGCGGGAGTAACCGCTTGTTGTTCCATATCTGGCGATACGGATGGCGTTTCTTTAATTACAGGTTGCAGATTTTCGTCCAGCACTAGCTGCAGGAAATCTACCTCTTCGATAGCCCTTAACGGTTCAATTGGCGTTTCCTCAGCCTGACGGGTAACCGCAGCTTCCGGCACGGCATTGATTGGTTCGACCGGTTTGCTTGGCTCGGGTTGGGGTTGGGTAATCAGGGGCTCTGCAACGGGGGGATTTTCTGCCGCTTGCATTGGCTGTTGCCAGTCCTTAATAGCAGCGAATGGTTCCGGTTTAGCCTCTATAGGCTGCGGCGCAGCAGGCTGGAAATTTTTCAGGGTGTCGGATAGAGCCTGTTGAGATTGATTCTGCTGTTGCAGCATCGATTTTTGTTCTTCCAGCGCTTGTTCCAGTTTGGAAAGCTGGTGCGTGTGATTGTTCAGGGTTGATTGCAGGGCCGCCACCAGCGCTTCTTTTTCGGCCGCTTTGGCGGTTTCTGTCTGACAGGTTTGCTGTAGCGCAATCTTTGCTTGCTGCTCGGTACGCAGGCGATCTATTAATTGGGTAATGACTTTATCGTGTTGCTGCCACAACGCATCGGCCTTAACGTCTTCGGTTGCCAGTAAGGGCCGTTCGCCGAGATCGAAGCTTGTTGCCAGCGACTGGATAATTCCGGCAATCTGTTGGTTGCGTTGATAAACCAGCTGTTCAAGCGCTAGAGCCCGTTGTGTTTCATCTTGAGCTGCGCTCTGAGCCTGTTCCATTTGCAGGGTGGATGCCGCCAATTCTTCTTGAGCGTGCTGTAGTTGTTGTTGGGCGGCAGCGAGATTCTCGGCCCCGGCTTTTTCACTGGCGGCTTTCTTTCTTTTTATCGCGGCAATCCTGATGCTGTAAAACATTGCGGTCAGCAGCCAGACCGTTATCGCTAAGACGGCGGCGTACAAGGGATTGCTCAGGGTAAAAAGATACCATTTGGAAAGAAGGTCTTCGATAAGGGGCAGGTATGTTTGCATGGGGGTTCCTCAATAATAAGTCTGTCGTATATTGTACTAGGAGCGCAGTTTGCGATGCTGAATTTATCGACTTCAGTACAAACGCTTCAAATGATTTTTTATTTTTAGCACAGCTTACCATGATTCATGGATAAAAGTTGCCGTCTCCATAGGGCTATGGATCTAGATCTTCGGTTTGGGAGGGTCTTGATTCCGGTGAAACGCAAGCAGCGATTTGTACCGGCGGGTGCTGAATAAAATTTAGAACACGGCCTACGCGTTTGAAATTGCCGAGGCTTGCTTAAAAGGCGAATTAGATTTTATTCATGGCGTGTTATCTCATGATTGGCGGTGACTATGTGACCACCCAGAACACGAAACAATATTAGATTTGCCGCTTGACCATGAAACAAGCCTTTGGCCTGGTTCGCCTGAATATAGCGATGTTAATTCATGTTGGTGTCTGGAAAGTGAATGGCTGGGCGATGAGCAACCCAAGCCAGCGTATAAATACAATGACCCGCTATCAAGGCTTAAACGGTTCAATTCCAACAATTGGGGTTCTGAAGCGTTTAACTTTTATCGGTTCGATTATGCCGAGGGCGGGCGATGCTTTATTGATGCCGAACCGTTCAAACAATGGTTAATCACAAAAAAGGACTACCCATTACCCGGAAATCATCAATGCTGTTTATTTCGATAGCGCTCTCTCTCAGGCTACCGGTAGCCCTTTGGAGCAAGAGAAAGTGCTCATGTTGTGCAAACGCGATTGGAAGTCCTTAAAATAAATCAGATAACTCCAAATACTGGAAGTTCACCCCTTTTAAGATAAGACATTGGGAGGCAATTCACGCAGAAGTAAAAAAATGAACTAGTCAAGGCCTGATAACGCCGGCTTTTTTTGTGGTTAGTTGTACTTATTTGCGGTTGTTTATAATAAAATGGTTACCGGTAACCATACAATAGCAGGCAAATCATATGGCAATCAAAAGCAGCACATTTGGCCGTGTCGAATTAAGCGGCAAAGATGCGGCGCGGTTCGTCCAGCACATGAACGAAGATAAGGCTAACCCCTTGGCGTTGGCGGCGTTGGCCCGTGGCCGTGTAATCAGCGAGAAAATCAAAAAAGGTGAAGCGTTTAAACTAAAACGCGATGCTTGATTCAGATTATTACATCCGCAAGCTCGAAGTATCCGATACCGTCCAGAATTTCAAGGTTGGCAACCAGTCATTTTTGCCGCTAAAAACCTTCTTGCAAAAACAAGCCAAACAATTTCAGCAATCCAGTATCGCGCAAACCTATGTTGCCGTGACTGGCGATAAAACCATTATCGGCTTTGTGACATTGACCTGTAGCGAGATTGACTTACAAAACGGTTATGGCCTAGCCGACTGTAGCCATGCAAACAATTACGAGTTTTTACCCGCTGTCAAAATCGCACGGTTGGCGGTCGATAACCGATACAGAAACAGCGGTATTGGTTCGACGCTGGTTGATTACGCGGTTGCGTTGATACAAGACAGGGTAGCCGAAAATGTTGGCTGTCGTTTTGTTGTAACCGATGCAAAAAGCGAAGCGGTCAGCTTTTACGAGAAACAGGGATTTGTTTTGTTGGATTCCGAGGGTAACCAATCGACCGAACATCATTTGGTAGTGGGTTAAATCTGTAATTAAGCATGAATATCCAAGCCAAACTCGACCTTGTTAATCAGCAATCCAATAACCGTATCATGCAGGGTCTCTAATTTCGAAAAGCAAATTGTTTTTCGCGTGAGC
>JBAQYH010000766.1:0-7034 GCA_049299935.1 Methylobacter sp.
GTGTAAACCATCGCGCCTTGGGTTTTGGCATGCGCGTCGCCGATGCTGGCGACATCGACGCCCATCAATTTTAGCTTTGTGCTCATGTCCGCGCCGGTAAAGCTTCCTGCTCCGCCTGCCAAATCCGCTACGACCGTGCGCGCCATCGTATAACCCGGAGCGACCAAGCCGTAAATCATGCCGTTCCATAATGCACATTCGCCGATTGCATAGATGCTGGGATCGGAAGTCCGGCATTGGTTATCGATGACAATGCCGCCGCGCTGGCCGACTTCCAATCCGCAAGCCCTGGCAAGATCGTCGCGCGGGCGAATCCCTGCCGAAAACAGCACGATGTCGGTTTCCAGCTCTTCGCCGTCGGCAAAGCACATTTTATTGACGCACTGGTCGCCGTCGGTAATGACGCTGGTGTTTTTGCCGGTATGCACGGTTACGCCCAAATTCTCGATCTTGAGCCGCAGCATCGCACCGCCTGCGTCATCGAGCTGCACCGCCATCAGGCGCGGCGCGAATTCGACCACATGGGTTTCCAAGCCTAAATCCATTAATGCTTTGGCAGCTTCAAGCCCCAACAAACCGCCGCCTACCACGGTGCCGACCTTGCCCGTTTTTGCAGCGGCGGCAATGGCCTCAAGATCCTCAATGGTGCGGTAAACCAGGCATTGCGCCCGGTCATGCCCAGGAACGGGCGGCACGAACGGGTAGGAGCCGGTCGCCAGTACCAGCTTGTCGTAAGCGATGGTCAGGCCTTTTGCCGAGGTGACGGTTTTGTCGGCTCTATTAATAGTGGCGGCTTTATCGCCCAAATGAATGGTAATGCCGTGCCGCTCGAAAAAGCCGTCTTCGACTAGCGACAGCTCCTGTGCCGTTGTGCCGGTAAAAAACGCCGACAAATGCACCCGGTCATAAGCCGCTCTGGGCTCTTCGCAAAAAGTAATGATTTCATACTGCTCTTTAATGGCGCTTTCGACCAGACTCGCCAGGAAATGCTGCCCGACCATGCCGTTGCCGATAACGACCAATGTTTGTTTTACGCTCATATACAACCCCGATAACGTTGTTTGTTGTTTGGAGTTATAGAGCAATGGCTATGCCAGAATGATCAAGCAAGTGATTTTAAAAGGTTCTCTCATTATCACGCTGAAAAAAAAGATTAATAACGAGCCGAGATGGTGCGTGTAAATAAATAACGCTCATTATTTGTGCAATGCAGGACTCATTTTAAACAAGGTTTGATAGCGTCCGATATTGTGTCGGCATATCGTCAAGAGCCTATGCAGCTTGCACCACAATGACACGCATTGCATCATTGTGGTGCTTGCTATCCGCCCGTCTGGCCTTTTAATTCACCTCGCATCCTGAATAACTCCGCATGATAGCAGTCCCGGCTTATGTGGCATGCAATATGCTGTTTCCAGTTTTAATTGCATCAATAACTGGGAATCAATCATGTCATCTCATCGCCTTAACCTGTTTTCCTTCTCGGGAAAAACAAAAATCCTCCATATGACCTGGATGGCTTTTTTTATCAGTTTTGTGGTGTGGTTTAACCATGCGCCTTTAATGATGGTGATCGCTAAAACACTGGGCATGAACAACTCGGAAATAAAAACCATCCTGATTTTAAACGTCGCCTTGACCATTCCGGCGCGCATCGTGATCGGTATTCTGGTCGATAAATTCGGCCCTAAACGCACTTATTCAACGCTACTGGCGGCAGGCAGCATTCCCTGTTTTATGTTCGCTTTTGCGACCAGTTTCGAACAACTGGCCTTGGCCCGTTTCCTATTGGGCTTTATCGGCGCCGGTTTTGTAATCGGCATCCGCATGGTCGGCGAGTGGTTTCCGGCCAAACAAGTGGGCATTGCCGAGGGAATTTACGGCGGCTGGGGAAATTTCGGTTCCGCCGCGGCGGCAGGAGCCTTGCCCGCTCTGGCGCTGATCTTTGGCGGCGATGAAGGCTGGCGTTATGCGATTGCTACAACCGGCGCTATTTCGCTGATTTATTCGGTTATCTATTTTTTCAGCGTGTCCGACACGCCCAAGGGCTCGACTTATTTTAAGCCTAAAAAAGCCGGGGCGATGGAAGTCACCAGTATCTGGGACTTGTTTTTCTACATTCTGATGAGCATACCTTTGTACGCCACCTTGAGCCTGTTAACCTGGAAATTATCGCCAACCGGCGCCAACCTGTTGTCGAACGCCGCCGCCGTCTGTATTTATACCGGCATTTGGGCTTTATTTATCTACAACGTGTATAAAATCATTCACGTTAATGAAGAGCATCTGCAACACCCGATCGATGAAATTCACAAATACAAATTCAAACAGGTTGCCATTCTAGATCTGGCCTATTTCATTACCTTCGGTTCGGAGTTAGCCGTGGTTTCGATGTTGCCGCTGTTTTTCTTCGATACTTTCCATGAGTCGCACGGCATTACCATGGTTGAAGCCGGTTTGCTGGGCGGCAGTTTTGCCTTTATTAACTTGGTTGCGCGGCCCGCGGGCGGCTGGGTTAGCGATAAATTCGGGCGTAAACTGTCCTTAAGTATTTTTGTTTTGGGTCTGGCAGCGGGTTATTTCTTCATGTCGATGATTAATTCGGAATGGCCTATTGCGTTGGCGGTATTGATAACCATGACTTGCTCCTGCTTTGTGTCGGGCGGCTGCGGCGCCGTTTATGCGATCGTTCCGTTAATCAAGCGGCGCATGACCGGCCAGATCGCGGGTATGGTCGGCGCTTACGGCAATGTCGGCGGCGTGTTGTTTTTGACCATATTATCGTTTGTTACACCGGCAGTGTTTTTTGTAATCATAGCGGCGGTAGCGCTATCGGTGTTGATCGCCGTACAGTTTATCGATGAACCGAAAGGTCATATGGCCGAAGTTCAGGAAGACGGTACCGTGGAAATGATTGAGTTGAATTAAAACCATGTCCAAACCAACACTCAAAATCAGCATCGGCTCTGCCAGCGATAAAGGCATCAAGCCGGATAATGAAGATTTTTTCGGTTCATTAATACCGGAAGGCGCGCAGCTGCTCCATAAAGGCATAGCCGTTGCCATTGCCGACGGCATGAGCGGCAGTGACGCAGGGAAACAAGCCAGTAACTGTTGTGTGATCAGTTTTTTAAGTGATTATTACAGCACCCCCGATTCCTGGTCGGTCAAACATGCCGGGCAAAAGATTCTTTCCGCCACCAATTCCTGGCTATACAGCCAGGGGCAAAGCCGTTATGAATCGACCAAGGGCATGGTCAGTACGCTCAGCATAATTATTCTGAAATCGACAACGGCGCATATTTTTCATATCGGCGATTCGCGGATTTATCGTTTGCGCCAAGGTAATTTCGAGCAGATAACCCGCGACCACCGCATCTGGGTTAAAGAAAAAAATTATCTGAACCGGGCCATGGGCATAGAACCGCATCTGGAGGTCGATTACCAGTCGTATCCTTTGGAAAAAGGGGACCTGTTTTTAATGACGACTGATGGAATACATGATTTTATCGATGAAAAAGCCTTAAAAAAGCTCGTCCAAGAGTGTGCGGATTTAACGCGTGTTGCCGCACAAATCATGCAACAGGCTAGTGAAAATCACAGCGATGACAATCTGACCTGCCAGCTGGTCAGAGTCGATGAATTGCCCGAAGCCAACGAAGACGAGGTTATTCGCCGTCACACCAACCTGCCTTTTCCGCCACCGCTGGAACCCGGCATGGCGCTTGACGGCTATCGGATTGAGGAAGAATTGCATGCCAGTAAACGTACTCAGATTTACCGGGCTGTTGATACCAAAACCGGCACCCCGGTTATTTTGAAAGCCCCGTCTATTCTGTATGATGACGATACCCATTATATTGAGCATTTTCTGCATGAAGAGTGGGCTGGGAAACGCATTCATCACGAAAATGTACTGAAAATACTCAGTCCCAATCGGGAAAAAAGCTGCATTTATTATGTTACCGAGTTTCTCGAGGGTCCGACACTTAGACAATGGATAACCGCAAATCCTAAGCCGGACATTAAAGAAACCCGGAAAATAATCGAGCAAATCGCCAAGGGATTGCGTGCTTTTCATCGCATGGAAATGCTGCATCAGGATTTAAAGCCTGAAAACATCATGTTCGATAAAAACGGGACGGTTAAAATTATCGATTTCGGTTCGGTTAAAATCGCCGGTATCACGGAAATCACCCCGCTGGATCACGGCGAGGCGGAGAACATACTCGGCACTTTAAATTACACCGCGCCCGAATATCACTTGGGGCAGCGCGGCACCCCAAAATCCGACCTGTTTTCATTGGGCGTCATTATTTATGAAATGCTTAACAATGCCCTGCCTTTCGGCCAGGATATGCCTGAAAAACCCAACAAAATGAATCTGGCAAAACTTCACTATGTGCCCAGTTTTCATCACAACGCAATGGTCCCTATCTGGATTGACGGCGCAATAGAAAAAGCCACCGCAATAACCCCGCAATTTCGCTATGACGATTTATCGGAGTTTCTGTATGACCTGTCCACGCCCAATCCCAAGTTCCTGAGTGCAAAAGAGTCCATCCCTTTAATACAGCGCAATCCGTTATTATTCTGGAAAGGCTTATCGGCAATACTGCTGATCATAAACCTGGTTTTTATGTATTTGTTATCGCATGGATAAAACTGACGATTAGAGGGGCGTAACTGCTCATGAATAACAGGTGAATTCATAAAAAACCAACGATGCGAAAATATTCAAAAGAGATACGAAATTGTGAGTTGTGACCTAAAAGGTAACTGCTGAGCTAAATAATTAAAAATGAACGACTTAAAAGTATTGCTTATTGAAGATGGAACGGCAGACCAGTTATTGGGTGAAATACTGGTTTCTAAGGGTTATTCGGTCACCGGCACTGTAATGCTTGAAGCAAACATGCAATCCTTGGCGGTGAATAACAAAATCGACATTGTTATCTTCAATATTGACAGCCCCAGAAAATATTTTCAGCACATAGATTTCCTTAGCCAGAATCATCCGCTGCCCATCATTATCTTTGCACCTGACGATACCCTCGACACCATCAATCAAATTGTTAAGGCCGGAGTCAGTGCTTATGTTGTCAACGGCCTGGAAACCCGCCGTATTAACAGCATCATCAATATCGCTATGGCAAGGTTTAAGGAACAGCAACGGCTTAAAAATGAATTGGACAAAACAAAATCCAGGCTTGAAGAACGCAAACTGATCGACAGGGCAAAAGGTATTTTGGTCAAAACCCGTGGTTTCACCGAAGACGATGCTTATCACACCCTGAGAAAGCTGGCGATGGATCGCAATATTACCATCGGGGAAATGGCGAAAAACGTTATCGCCATGGCCGAACTGCTTAAGTAATGTCCGGAAAGGACATTACTTATATATACCTTATCGCGGTTAGGATTTGGTTAAAAATAACTTCCTGAAATCACTATTTTCGGGAAGTTATTACTGACCATATCCTTATTAACAGCTTGCTGTCCAAGTAAACTTAACGACCCGGCAACGCCGCTGCAATAATGCGCTCCAGTTAAAGAGCATCAACACGCCACTACAGACCAAACAAACCAAATTGGTGCAATACCTGAAAATAACGCACAACATTGATGCACCAAAGCCGCCAAACCGCATCATCAGACCATACCGGAGCAAGCTGCAACCGTTTAAATTAAGTGAATAAAAACATGCACTTTACGCCTGCCAATTTTGGCACATCGATTGCTTTAGCCAAAACAGGCGCTCCAACGTCGGAGTGTGGCGGGTTCAATGACGAATCCCTTAAAATAAATCACATCGATATGAATCAAGAAAAAAAACTATTCCCTTATTTTCAGCCTATTGTCGGCGCTGCCTGCGGCACTATCATCGGTTATGAGGCATTAGCCCGGCAACACGATGCCAATGGCCGGGTTATTTCGGCAGGCGCATTATTTTCTTCGCCGGATATTGCAACCGATCAACTGATAGCCTGGGATCGCACGGTTCGGCGACTGGCACTGCAACAATTTAGCCAGGCAAATTGCACCGGTTACTTAACCATCAACATATCAGCCGCATGGATCGACCAGCTCGCCGATTTTAATTCATTGCCGACCCTGCTCATGCTGGACGAATTTAATGTTGACCGAAGCCGCGTTATTATTGAAATAACCGAATCGAAAGGCGACTTGGACAAGCTCGTTGACATTGCCGCCGTGTATCGCAGGCACGGTTTGAAAATAGCGATTGATGATTTCGGCGCCGGTTTTTCTCAGCTGGAACGCGTCATGGCCATACAACCGGACATCATCAAGCTGGATATGCAGTTGTTCCAGAATGCGGCCAAAGGCGGCATTGCCAGCGATATCGTGCATTTATTATCCCGCCTGGCAAAACGCACCGGCTGCCGTATCGTTTGCGAGGGGGTGGAAACCGATGACGACTTCCATTTCGGTTTGAGCTGCGGCGCCCAATACATGCAAGGCTACCTGTTTTCGCCGGCTACGGCAGAGTTTAAAAAACCGACGCATTATCAGCAGCAAATCAGCTCATTAAGAAAGACCTTCTTGAACAAAACCTTAGCCAAAGAAGCACAAAAGATACAGTTTATCGCCAATATTAAGGACTTGATCGAACTCCTGAAAAAAGCCCTGAAAACCGACTTCAACCTCACTCAATTATCAACACACCCATTCGAAGAAAGCGGCGTTCTACGCTTTTATTTATGCAATAACGAAGGCGACCAAATCTCATCCAATTTTAATTTTGCCGACGGCAAGTGGTTCGAGGACGACACCCAATTCGGCTTTAACTGGGCATGGCGGCCTTATTTTTATCAACTACTGGCGCTTGAATCGGCAAAGGACAGCTATCGCATTGTGACGTCGGAACGTTATCGGGATTTTAATACCGACATGCTGTGTAAAACCCTGTCGCTCAGACTGGACGACAAGTGCATTTTATTAATCGATATTGCTGCCGAATGGCTATGATGTTTAACCTTCGAAGCGATTTAATCGTCCGTCGCCTTTAGACA
>JBAQYH010000767.1:0-2399 GCA_049299935.1 Methylobacter sp.
AACCAAAGCTGTGGCGGGATCGCTGTTTTCCAGTCCGTCATTGACTATCAGTTGACCGACATAATCGCCGGTTTGGTCGGGGGTAAAGCTTGCTTTTGCCTGATCGGCCTGCTGGATTACCGCACTACTGCCTGCGGGTTGATGAAGTAAAGACCAAATATAGGTCAGTGCATCGCCATCGACATCTGAAGAAAGGCTGCCATCCAGTTCTACCGGGATGCCGGCCGTTTTATCAAGTTGATCCGGCCCCGCATTGGCTACCGGTTTGGAATTTTGGGTGTTGATGATGACTTGATCGGTAAGGCTGTCGATCAAGCCGTCATTGACGACTAATTCCACGGTATAAGGGCCGGGTTTATCCGGGCTAAGATGGGGTGTTTGTGTATCCGGGTTTTGCAGGGTCGCCAGACTGGTTGCCGGTTTTGCGCTCAACTGCCAATGAAAGGTTAAAGGGTCGTTATCTATGTCATGAGACAGGATGCCATCCAAGAATGCGGTTTGGTTTATAAAGACGGTCTGATCATCGCCGGCGGCGGCTACGGGCTTGGAGTTTTCTGTGGTAATCAGCAGGGTGGCTGGTCCACTGTCAACGATGCCGTCATTGACGATAAGTTCAATCTCGTAACTGCCTTTACTGTTTATGGTTAGCTGCGGTTTGATCGCGCTCTCATCATCTAATACTGCCGTAGTATTTGCCGGCTGAGAAACAATGCGCCACAAGTAAGTTAACGGATTGCCGTCTTCATCAGTGGAGCCGCTGCCGTCGAGGGTTACTACGCTGCCGACCAAGGCAGTTTGATCGGCTCCCGCATTGGCAACGGGCGGATGGTTTTCATTAGGCATAGTGCCCAATACGCTGTGCTTGAAAGTAAACTTGCTGCGTTTCGGGTTGCTGAATATAAGCTCAACGTTTTTGACTTTTTCGCCGGGCGACAGTTCGCCATCGCTTAAGGGTATATCGACATAGGGCGAGCCGTCCGGCTGGAGACCGGTCGCATTGGTCAATGTCACGGTGCTGGGCTTGATATTTTTTATGACCAGCCGAATCGGTGTCAGGATAGATTCATCTGAACGGTTGGTTAGTTTCGCCCGAACTTCGGAAGTTTTTGAGTGCCGTTTGTACTCGAACTCGCTGAATGTGACTTTAACTTGGCTATCAACGGCGACGGGGCTGGACGCGATTGCCGCCGAGGTTTGGAAACTTGCAAACAGCGTCAGGAGTAATAGCAATGACGATAAGCGACGGCGTAAAAGCGCCGATTGAATCCATAAATTGCTGGAGAATTGCAAAGAGACCATAAAAGAACACACTAACGGATCAAGTGATTATTTTTTTGCAAGGCTAACAGAAAAAGTTTTGTTTTCCAATTTTAGATTTTATAAGTCACGTTTGTTTCAAGATGTTTTTGACGAGGTTATCTCAACTGAATTTTTTGGTTGGACGAATAATTAGGTCGTGCCGACAATGAAAGGCGGATTCACCATGAGAGCACGAAGTTGATAAAGCGGCATTGCGAGTGTTGGGGTTGAGTCGGGGTAATGTGCTGAAACGATCATCGGTTAAAGTTGAACCTAAAAACCGCAGTGAATCCACGAAAAATGCGAAATAAATCGGCAAGCTATATGATTTAGCCATTCACCTTTTGGGTGACGGCTGACGGTTTGGCATCTCTTTGAAATTTTCGTGCCTTTCGCGGACGAAATGATTTTTCCAGGTTGAAAGATGATTATTCGTTGGTAATCCGGCTGTTTTTTACGGCATCGGCAGGCTTGGCGACACTTGATCCGTAATTGAAGATGATGTTTAAAAACACGCTGAATAGTGACAAAACATCACCAACATGAACGCATACGTGAACAGTCTGTTGCATAAAAACAGCTAAATCATTTTAAAGCGCTGTATTCAAAAAATACTTATTATAAATAGCAACATAACCGATATTTTTTAAAACACTTACATTATTTATCTGATATATAGCATTTTTACACCCAAAATATCTTGTGCTATGCTACCCGGCACACTTAAATATGACAACAGTCAGGAACTGCCGTTGTTTTAATCCGGATGGATTCTCCATATTGAGATGATCATGACAGAATCAGGCACTACGCAATCAACCGTGCAAGAAATAATCGCCGCCCTCAAAGACAAGCCCGGCGCACTTTTACCTATTCTGCATGGTATACAAAATGCCCTGGGTTATATCCCGGCTGACAGCGTCCCGGACATCGCCACAGCGCTTAACCTTTCCCGCGCCGAAGTTCACGGCGTCATCAGCTTTTACCACTATTTCAGGGACACGCCGCCGGGCAAACAAACCATCCATCTTTGCCGGGCTGAATCTTGCCAATCCATGGGCGCAAGAAAACTGGAAGAGCATGTTAAAAGCAAACTGGGC
>JBAQYH010000768.1:0-12025 GCA_049299935.1 Methylobacter sp.
ATGTTGGCCAAAGTAATTGTCAGCGCCTTGACCTGGGAAGATGTCATCAAGCGTGGCGAGCGGGCTTTGAAAGATACGGGTTTGTTCGGCATTAAAGCCACCATTCCTTATTATCTGGAAATCCTCAAACATCCCAAGTTTCGGGCCGCCACCTTTAATACGGGCTTTGTCGATAAATATCCCGAACTTGTCAATTATTCCAACAAACTCCGGCCCGAAGAACTGGCCAGCGTTATCGCCGCCGTGATGGCAGCGCATACCGGCTTGTAATTAAAGGAAAAAACAGATGCAAAAAGTTCATATTACCGACGTTATTCTTCGAGACGCTCATCAGTCTTTGATCGCGACCCGTTTACGTACCGAAGACATGTTACCGGCCTGCGCCATGCTCGACGATATCGGCTATTGGTCGCTGGAGTGCTGGGGCGGCGCTACTTTTGACGCCTGCCTACGCTTTCTGAAAGAAGATCCCTGGGAGCGCTTAACAAAACTCAAAGCGGCGCTGCCTAAAACTCCTTTGCAAATGCTGGTGCGCGGGCAAAACCTGCTCGGTTACCGCCATTATTCGGACGACGTGGTGCGGGCGTTTATTGCCAAGGCCGCCGAAAACGGCATGGATGTGTTCAGGATTTTCGATGCGCTTAACGACATCCGCAATCTTAAAACCGCCATCGAAGCCGTCAAAGCCGCAGGTAAACACGCACAAGGCACCATTTGCTACACCATCAGTCCGGTGCATGATCTGGCCGGTTTTGTCGCATTAGGCAAAGGTTTGTCCGAGCTGGGTTGCGATTCCATCGCCATTAAAGATATGGCCGGGTTGCTGACTCCCTATGCGACCGGCGAACTGGTAAAAGCGCTTAAAGATGCGGTCGATCTGCCGTTGCATCTGCATTCCCATGCAACGTCCGGGTTGGCGGAAATGTGCCAGATCAAAGCCATCGAAGCGGGCTGTCAGCATATCGATACGGCTATCTCATCGTGGGCGGGCGGCACCAGTCATCCGCCGACCGAAAGCATGGTGACGGCATTGCGCGGCACGGTTTACGACACGGGTTTGGATTTGGATAAGCTACAGGTAGTCAACCGTTATTTTGCCGAGGTCAGGAAAAAATATTATCGTTACGAAAGCGAGTTCACCGGCATTGACACCCAGGTGCATGTGTTTCAAGTACCCGGCGGCATGATTTCCAACTTGGCTAATCAACTGAAAGAACGCAATGCGCTGGATCGCATCGGCGAAGTGTACAAAGAAATCCCGCTGGTGCGCAAAGATATCGGCTATCCGCCGCTGGTGACCCCGACTTCGCAAATTGTCGGAACCCAAGCCGTGCTGAATGTATTGACCGGCAAACGTTACGAAACCATCACCAATGAGGTGAAGCGTTATTTGCAAGGCGGTTATGGCAAAGCTCCGGCAGCTGTTGACAGCGATTTGCAAAGCCGCGCCATCGGCAAGGAAGAGGTGATCGATTGCCGCCCTGCCGATCTGCTTAAACCGGAGCTTGACAGCCTACGTCAGGAAATCGGCACACTGGCGCTTAATGATGAAGACGTGCTGAGTTACGCGATGTTTCCTGAAGTGGGCAGGCTGTTTTTAGAACAGAGGTCTAACAACACCCTGGTGTCCGAACCTTTAGAACTTGAGTCAAGAGCGAATGATGCCGTTAAAAAAGCGCCTACCGAGTTTAATGTGGCGCTGCATGGCGAGTCTTATCACGTCAAAGTCACCGGCGCCGGCCCGAAAAATCAGACCTTACGGCATTTTTATTTTATGGTGGACGGTGTTCCCGAGGACATTGTGGTTGAAACCCTGGACGAAATAGTCCTGGAGGGCGGCACCCATGGCGCGGTCAAAAGCGCAATCTCTCGTAAACGCGCCAAACCTTCGGCGGAAGGCGATGTTGTGGTCGGCATGCCGTGCAATATTCTTGAGGTGTTGGTCAAAGTCGGCCAGCAAGTGACTGCCGGACAAGCTGTTTTAATCACTGAAGCGATGAAAATGGAAACGGAAGCGACCGCACCGACAAGCGGAACCGTTAAAGCCGTGCATGTGGTTAAAGGCGAACCGGCTAACCCGGATGAAGTATTGATCGAAATCGTTCCCTCAGCATGATAAATAATATAAAACCGATTGTTGTAGATGCCGACACGATTAATCGTGCGGCTAATTTATTACGCCAAGGACGACTGGTGGCATTCCCGACTGAGACGGTTTACGGCCTTGGAGCGGACGCACACAACCCTGATGCGGTAGCGGGCATATTCAAAGCCAAAGGACGGCCTGCCGATCATCCGCTAATCGTGCATATCGCCGATATTGAAAGTTTGGGCGATTGGGCAAGCATCGTGCCTGAAGCGGCGTTAAAGTTGGCGGAACGCTTCTGGCCGGGGCCGTTGGCGATGATCTTGAACAAAAAACCCGAAGTCCCGCTGGCGGTTACCGGCGGCCAGCAAACGGTCGGTTTGCGTATGCCCGATCATCCGGTTGCGCTGGCCTTGTTAAAAGCCTTTGGCGGCGGCATTGCGGCGCCATCGGCTAATCGCTTTTGCCGGATTAGTCCCACACTAGCCAAGCATGTCAGCGAAGAGCTGGGCGATGCGGTCGATATGATTGTTGATGGCGGCGCCTGCCAGGTCGGCGTCGAATCAACCATTATCGATTTAAGCGGCAACAAGCCGAGATTGCTCAGACCTGGACATATCACCCGTCAGGAAATTGAAGCCGTTTTACAAACTGAGCTGATAATGCCGCCAACATTAAACACCGCGCCGGCTCCCGAGATGCCGGAGGAAATTCGGGCGCCGGGCATGATGAAAGTCCATTATGCGCCTACAACGCCAGCTATTCGTTACCCGGCAGGGCAGTTGCCAAAAATGATTCAGCAATTGATCTCCAATGACAAAAGAATTGGCCTGTTGAGTTATCAACTGAAAATAACACCAACCGGCCAAATCCACGTTTTAAGCTTACCTGAACAAGCCGGCGATTATGCACAAATGCTTTATACTGCACTCCGGGAGCTGGATAGCTTGCAACTGGATCTTATCCTGGTAGAACAACCGCCGCAAACAGAGCCATGGCGGGCGATTAATGACCGTTTAGGCAAAGCTACCGCCCTCCCCCCGGCAATTGCCCTACATCCAAGCCATGCTCACACCCTTTACCTACATCCATGTAGGCAATGAGTCCTCAGCGTAAAAGTAACCGGCCCGTTATTGACCAGCGAAACCTGCATGTCGGCACCAAACTGACCAAATTCAGCTTTTGGGTAAATTTGTTTTGCCAATTGTTGCAGATAGTCGAACAACTCCTTGCCTTTTTCCGGCGGGGCGGCAGAAATAAAACTGGGCCGATTGCCTTTTTGGGTATCGGCCGCCAGCGTGAATTGCGGAACCAGCAACAAGCCGCCGTTAATATCCCTTAAACTCAGGTTCATCCGGTCATCGCTATCGGCAAAAATCCGGTAATTGAGGATACGTTCCAGCAGACGTTGGGCGTCTTTTTCGGTGTCCGCCTTTTCAACCGCAACCAGCGCCATAATGCCCGTGTCGATTTTGCCGATGTCCTGATTGTTGACCGTGACTTTAGCGGTGGTCACGCGTTGGATAATGGTGATCATAGTGATGGTTGAATAAAATTTGCCGATTTAATCAGCTCCAAACCTTCGGTGGGACGGTTGTAGACATAAACCCATGCTGTAACGGTGCGCCCGTTCTTGAACAATACCGTTTGCTTTCGGCGGATATATTCATTGGGTTCGGGGAAATCCGGGCCAAACTCTTCATACCGATCGAGCAGAGGCAGTGCAACATCGGCTCGATGTAGCTGATAGACTTCGCCCAGCACTGCATCATTGGGATCATCGGAGGGAACCGCGCCTGGGTAGTAATCGATTTTATAAAGCCTGCCTTGATAGGAGGCATCATCCACAAACTCGGCATATTTCGTCAACAGTTGATGCATCTCGCTGTTCGCACCCCGCCCGAGCGTTCCGTAAACAAAAATAGTGTCGGGATTCATGAGACGTTTGATTTCGCCAGCCCCCAAGGTCAAGCATACCTAAGTATTTGGGTAACGCGACGATCCGTCATCCCGGCAGGGATTCATATCAGGCTATCCTGCCTGATACCCTTCGGGTTAATGCAAATCTGTTCCAGACAGATTTGTGCCGGGATCCACGACTGCAAGGATGCAGGAGATAGAGCAATGCATGGAGCAATTGCCGAGAAGCCATGGATGGCAATGTCGAAACTGGCAACAAGCATTGCAACGCGGAGTTGTTTAGTTAAATCGAGCATTCACATCCCTGTGCGCTGGATTCCGGCAATCCCTGCCGGAATGACGTGCTTTTGCATACTTGTGTATAGCAATGAGCGTCAGAGCGTGGGAACGACACCGAGGGGGTTTTAATGCCCAACAGCTACCTTAGCACCCTTGGCCTGGCCGATTTCAGTCAAGGTTTGGTTAAACCAAGCTGTATCCAGGTCAAAAGGCTTGCCGCCCTTGATGCGCGGGAACTCAATCGCACGCAGTACAAAGTTTTGATCGTCATCGTGACCGATCACGCCTGATTCGCGGCGGAACGCACACTCAACAGCCAGGTCGGCACAAGACTTGATCAAGCGGATGTCTTCAACATTGGCCGCTGAAGCACGGGCAAAGTAACCTGATTTTTGCACCAGCGTTTTTTCCGCACCGATCATTTCTGCAAACTGGTCGCCGAACCATTTACCCGGATTAACCGCATCCAGCTTGACGTGGCCGAACGCATCGCGCGGCACTTCCTGACCTTTCGCTTGCATTTCAGCGACGATAGACTCAACGCCTGCGCCTTCCGATACGAAGATGTTGACACAATCCACTTTATCCATCACCGCGCGAAGACGCTTGGCTTCTGCAGCAAGATCGATCGTCATTTCAGGGATAAAAACGCCATGCACTTCATAAGTGGCGCGATCCAAACCCAGCTCAGGCAGCCATTCGGCGCGATCCAGCAGTTTGCGGTATTCCACAGCGGTCGCAGCAGTCAGCCAGCCGCAGCTGCGTCCCATTACTTCGTGGACGATCAGCATGCGCGGGTTGGAATTGTTTTCGGCAACCACGTTCCAGAAGTAACGAGCGCCCTGCTCGGCAGCCGTCCAGGCGCCCAGCGATTGTTTGATCGGAAATACGTCGTTATCGACGGTTTTGGGCAGGCCGATAACGGTCAGGCCGTAGTTGTTTTTCGCAAGGAACGCGGCAAGATCGGCCGCCGCGGTGTTGGTATCGTCACCGCCGATCGTGTGCAGAATATCCACGCCGTCTTTGACCAGTTGGTCGGCTGCCACTTTTTGCGGATCCTGGCCTTCCTGAACCAATCCACGCTTAATGCAATCTTTAACGTTGGTCAGCTTGACGCGGCTGTTGCCGATCACCGAACCGCCGAAACGGTGCAAAAGACCTGCCTTTTCGCGGATTGCCGGAGTGACCGTATAATAATCGCCCAGTAACAGACCTTTATAACCGCTACGGTAGCAGATGATTTCAATGGTTGGATCGATTTCAGTGTAACGTTCGATGAGACTGCCGATAGCTGAGTTTAGGCAAGGGGCCAAGCCGCCCGCCGTGAGAATCGCGACTTTTTTAGGTTTGTTCATGGAAAAACTCAAATGGTGAAATTAAAAAACGAAAATTTTATCATACAAAGGCGGTTCTTTTTAGTCTTTCGCCTTGCGCCTTTTGCCTGTTTAAATCACCCTTCCAAATGATACCCGACAATCCGTTCAACCTCGTTTTTCGAACCCAGAATAACCGGAACCCGCTGATGCAGCGCTTTGGGCTTGATGTCGAGGATGCGCTCGCGTCCGGTGGAACAGGCACCGCCCGCTTGCTCGATAATAAAAGCCATCGGATTCGCCTCGTACATAATGCGCAGCTTCCCGGCTCTGGACGGATCGCGTAAATCATACGGATACATAAAAACCCCGCCGCGCGTCAGTATCCGGTAAACCTCAGCCACCATCGACGCGACCCAGCGCATATTAAAATCCTTTTCTCGCAAGCCGTCCTTGCCCTGTAAACACTCGTCGATATAACGTTTTACCGGAGGCTCCCAAAAACGCTGGTTCGACATATTGATCGCGAATTCATTGGTGTCGTCAGGAATTGTCATATTGGGATGAGTCAGGATAAATTCGCCTATATCCTGGTCCAGCGTGAAACCGTTAACGCCCTGCCCGGTTGTTAAAACCATCATCGTAGACGGGCCGTAAAGCACAAAACCGGCGCAAACCTGCTCGGTGCCCTTACGTAAAAAATCCTCCAGTGCCGGGTCCACGCCTTCGCGGCAACGCAGTATCGAGAAGATGGTGCCTACCGCCAGGTTGACATCAATATTCGAGGAACCGTCCAACGGATCGAACAATGCCAGGTATTTGCCTTTCGGATATTGCGAGGGGATAAGGATGATGTCGTCGATTTCTTCCGAGGCCATGCCGGCCAAATGACCGGTCCAGTTCAGCGCCTCCACCATAATGTCGTTGGTGATGATGTCCAGTTTCTTTTGCACTTCGCCTTGTACGTTCTCGGAATCGGCGCTGCCTAACACACCAATCAGATTGCCCTGGTTAACCAAATGCGAAATTTTCTTACAGGCGGTAACCACATCGTTTAATAATGAAGTAAACGCTCCCGATACCCCCGGCAACTCGCGCTGCTGCTCAATGATAAACTGGGTCAAAGTCACATGGTTGCTCATTCTTTATCGCTCCGATGATGGGTTGTCTTCATTTAAAATATACTTTCAATAATCACAGACAGCTTCTGTTTACGCGAAGTTTCCCGGCAATAGCACCAGCCGGTAATTATCTGTTTGTGCGTAGTTTAATATATTGTAAATCATAAAGGGCGGTATTGATGCCGCTAATATGGATGTTATCGCCCTACAGCCGCATCATAACGACCCGCCATGACGTATACTCAACACATTCAAAATCACTTGATTAACGATACCAATGTTGCAAATATCCAATCAGGTCGGCATCCCGGACAGCGAGATTGAAGTTCATGCTATTCGTGCACAGGGAGCCGGCGGACAGAATGTCAATAAAGTGTCAACAGCCGTTCATTTACGATTTGACATCAACGCATCCTCATTACCCGAGTTTTATAAAGAAAAACTGTTGGCTTTAAATGACCAGCGTATTTCAAAAGAGGGAATCATTGTGATCAAAGCCCAGCAGTATCGCACTCAGGAAATGAACAAAGAAGATGCCTTGAGTCGGCTACAGGCACTCATTCAAAGTACAACCATCACGCACAAAAAGCGCAAAGCCACCAAGCCAACCAAAGGATCAAAG
The DNA here is from genome assembly GCA_049299935.1 of Methylobacter sp. GTDB lineage: Bacteria > Pseudomonadota > Gammaproteobacteria > Methylococcales > Methylomonadaceae > Methylobacter_A. Next base: position 7,342 of record JBAQYH010000768.1, read on the forward strand.
CTAAAACGCCTGGATAGTAAAACCAAACAAGGCAGGCTGAAAGCATTAAGAGGGAACATTAATTACAATTAACCTCCCAAGCGGGACGGGACAACATGCCCCGCCCCGCCAATTTGATTTTGATTAAGCTAGGTGCACTTTGCAGGCTCATTGTATAATTCAGCGCAATATTTGTTACTGACTTCCTAAAACTTAAGGATTGATTGAAATATGCTTCCAGAAAATCGCTCAACTCGCCGTCGTGGAATTTATTTGCTGCCTAATTTGTTCACCACGGGAGCTTTGTTTTCCGGTTTCTATGCGATTACTTCGGCGATGGGCGGGCGTTATGAAACCGCTGTGATCGCCATTTTTGTAGCGATGATTCTGGACGGCATGGATGGCCGGGTGGCAAGATTGACCAATACGCAAAGCGAATTCGGCGCTCAGTACGACAGTCTTTCGGACATGGTGTCATTCGGCGCGGCTCCCGCATTGGTCATGTATTCATGGGCGTTTTCCAGCCTCGGCAAATTAGGCCTGTTTGCTGCGTTTGTCCATGCGGCGGGCGGCGCATTACGGCTGGCGCGATTCAACACCCAGCTGGCAACGGCCGACAAGAATTATTTCCAGGGACTTCCAAGCCCAGCCGCCGCCGCCATCCTGGCCGGATTTATCTGGATTTGCCTGGAATATAAATACGACATTGAGCTGTTCAAATATTTTGCGCTCGCCTTAACGGTCAGCACCGGCCTGCTGATGGTGAGCAATTTCCGCTACTGGAGTTTCAAAAAAATCGACTTGAAAGGCAAAGTGCCGTTTATTGTCGCCATTGCGGTGATGCTGGGTATCGCGTTTGTGATGGCACAGCCGCAAACGATGTTGTTCCTGTTGTTCTTAGGCTATGCGATTTCAGGCCCGGTTATTACCTTGGTCATGCGCAGACGCAGGTTGCAGGGGCGTAAAGCGTAAAATCTGCTTGAGGCCGCACAGCCATTGGCGTATAGTCACCACCATGTTTACTCAAATCAACCCTGCATTTCAAATCCCGCTTTCCGGCGCAATGCCTGCCGGAACAGCTTTGTGTGCGTGGCTATGCCTGCCTTTAAGATTCCTGCCCTGACGGGCACTCATCTTTTCTATTTAAATACTTAATACACCCTATTCCCTTATATCAACGTTATGGTTGATGGTTCTCCATGAATGGAGTTTTTATGAAAGACAAGTTAATAATATTCGATACGACCTTGCGCGACGGCGAGCAAAGCCCCGGCGCTTCGATGACGCGCGATGAAAAAATCCGCATTGCCAAGGCCCTGGAACGTTTAAAGGTTGATGTGATCGAGGCCGGTTTTCCTGCGGCCAGCCCCGGCGATTTTGAAGCCGTGCAGGCGGTTGCCAACGTGATCAAAGACAGCGTGGTCTGCGGACTGGCAAGAGCCCTGGACAAGGACATCGACCGTGCAGGCGAGGCGCTTAAAGGCGCTAAGCAGTCGCGGATCCATACCTTCATCGCCACCTCGCCGATCCATATGCAGATGAAATTACAGATGCAGCCGGAACAGGTGATCGAGTATGCGGTCAGGGCGGTCAAACGCGCCCGGCAATATACCGACAATGTCGAGTTTTCGCCGGAAGATGCGGGGCGCTCGGAAGAAGACTTTTTGTGCCGGATACTTGAAGCGGTCATCGATGCCGGCGCCACGACGCTGAATATCCCGGATACCGTGGGCTACAGCGTACCCGATCAATTCGGCGCGACCATTGCGAACCTGATCCGCCGCATCCCCAATTCGGACAAGGCGATTTTTTCCGTGCATTGCCACAATGATTTGGGCCTTGCGGTTGCCAATTCCCTGTCGGCGGTTATGAACGGCGCACGACAGGTTGAATGTACGATTAACGGTTTGGGCGAGCGCGCCGGTAATGCGTCACTCGAAGAAGTGGTCATGGCGGTGCGTACCCGGAAGGATGTGTTTAGCTGCCAAACCGGCATCGACACCCGCGAAATCTTGACCTGCTCAAAGCTGGTATCGTCTATCACCGGTTTTCCTGTGCAGCCCAACAAAGCCATCGTCGGCGCCAATGCCTTTGCGCATGAGGCGGGCATCCACCAGGACGGCGTTTTAAAAAGCCGCGAAACTTACGAAATCATGCGCGCTGAAGATGTCGGCTGGACGGCTAACCGTATGGTGCTGGGCAAGCATTCGGGCCGGAATGCGTTCAAGAGCCGCATCACCGAACTGGGCTTTGAGTTCGGCTCGGAAGAAGAGCTAAACGATGCTTTTGCCCGCTTTAAACAGTTGGCCGATAAAAAGCATGAAATCTTTGATGAGGATTTGCAGACCTTGATCTCGGAAGCCGGTTTCGAGGCCGAAGATGAGCATGTCAAGTTGATCGCGCTGAAAGTGTGTTCGGAAACCGGCGAAATCCCCAACGCAACCGTTACTTTGCGGGTGGACAACAAGGAGGTCACCGGCAATGCAAGCGGCGGCGGCGCGGTGGATGCCAGTTTGAAAGCCATCGAAAAACTGGTGCAAACCGACGCCACATTAGAGCTTTATTCGGTCAACAGCATCACCAACGGCACCGATGCCCAAGGCGAAGTCACTATCCGTCTTGAAAAAGCAGGCCGGATCGTTAACGGCTTGGGCGCCGATACCGACATTGTTATCGCCTCGGCCAAGGCCTATATCAATGCGGTGAACAAGCTGCAAAGCCCCGATCAACGTCGGCATCCTCAGAAAGGGGATGTCTAATCTGTTGCATCGTTCCCACGTTCCGGCAACCCCTTACCTAGCGTTAGGCGAGAAACATACCGATATACAGACCTTCCAGGTTTTTAAAACCTGGAAGGTCTAACTTACAATGCTCTGAACAATCGGGGTGTTGCAGGATACAGACCGGAAACGCCACCTCGCACTACGCCCTTCGGCTTTGCTCAGGACTGGATTGGGCGGCCTTATTCCGGCTACTTCGAGATGTGTATAACGATGAACGTTCCGGCCTGGAAATAATCTGCGGGACGCCCACATGTTGTCCTTGGCGTTATATGTTATGCTACTGACACTTTAGAACTTGCTGGATTTTCACTATGGCAACAATAACATTCGATACCTTGAAATTTGTTGAAAAACTCAAAGCTGCGGGTGTGTCTGAATCACAAGCCAAAGCCGAATCCGAGGCATTGCAGGAAGCTCTAGGAACGGCGGAAGTAGCTACCAAACGCGATATTGAACGAGTTGAAAGTCAATTGCGTGAAATGAAGGCTGAGCTTAATGGCAAGTTAACCCTTGTTCAATGGATGCTGGCATTAGTCGTTGCCGCTGAAGTTGTCCCCTTATTAGGCAAGCTTTTTTAATTATAAGCCCCTGAATAATAGTGGTTAACAGGCAACCGAGCACACCGAAACGTGGAAATAATAACCGGTTCAGTTTTGGATAACGCAACACGTCTGCAATACCTCGAAGCTATGGGCATTGATGTCTGGCTGCCTAGAGTCTCCGCCAATCACGAGCAAGCAGCGGCACCCGATGTTATAGCCGATAACGCCCCGCCCGAACCGGTCGACAACTGGGAAACGCTGCAAGCCGAAGTCACCCCATGCACTAAATGCGATTTGTGTAAAACACGCACCCAAACCGTTTTCGGATCGGGCAACAAAAATGCCGACTGGATGTTTATCGGCGAAGGACCGGGGCAAAGCGAAGACCAGCAAGGCTTGCCTTTTGTCGGCAAGGCGGGTCAGCTGTTAACGGAAATGCTAAGAGCCATCGACCTGGACCGGGAAGAGGTCTTTATCGCCAATATCGTAAAGTGCCGCCCTCCGGCCAACCGCGACCCCAATCCCATCGAAATTGAAACCTGCAAACCTTACCTGCTGCGGCAAATTGCGCTGGTCAAACCCAAAATCATCGTGGTTTTAGGCCGTATTGCCGCACAGGCGCTGCTCAACACGGACGAACCGATAGGCAAACTCAGAGGAAAAATACACGCTTTAAATGACACCCCGGTTGTTGTAGTCTATCACCCGGCGTACTTGTTAAGGTCGTTGCCGGACAAGCGCAAAGCCTGGGCGGATTTAAAACTCGCGCTGCAAACAGTTAAAAACACTAAAGGTTGATCATGTTGGGAACGATGTTAGACAAAATAAAAGACTTTGTGGTTTACGATGCCGATAGAGAGTTCTACGCCAAAATATTTCCCGATTCTGTGGGTAGAAAAGACTTGATGCGTTTGAGAAAAATGCGTAGCTCCGACTTGCCCGGAGTGATGGCGATTGAAAGAGCAAACTATCAATTCCCCTGGGAGGAAGACATCTTCAGGGACTGCTTTAAGGCCAACTACAGTTGCTGGGTCTGCGTGGAGGACGAAAACGTGCTGGGCTACAGCATACTCGCCATGGCTGTGGGCGAGGCGCACGTTTTAAATATTTGCGTAGCGCCTGCCGAACAGGGGCAAGGGATAGGCCGGAGAATGCTGCAAAATCTTATCGAAGAAGCCAGGGGGCGGGCGGAAACCATGTTTCTGGAAGTCAGGCCGTCCAACACCGTCGCTATTGCCCTTTATCAGGACATGGGCTTCAACGAGATCGGCATCAGAAAAGGCTATTACCAATCGGAAAACGGCCGCGAGGACGCCATCATGCTGGCGTTGCAGATTTTTTAAAACCCGTAAGTTACATTCCCCGTACTCGCTTTTATCC
>JBAQYH010000769.1:0-2986 GCA_049299935.1 Methylobacter sp.
TTACTTAGGAATGCGTTCGAAATAACTTCGGCAACTTGCTCCCTCTCCTGATGGAGAGGGTTGGGGTGAGGAGAATCAAATGCTCAAGTTGTTTCATGCTCGTTCCTTAGCCTCTTCCGCGGCAACATCAGCGTCAGCCGCGACTTCGTTTTTTTCGGTTGCAGGCGTTTGATCATCGACCAGCGATTTATGCGGGGCAACGGCTGCGAAAGCATTAACAGACTCAACCGTAGCGACTTCTTCGCTTTCAGGCGCATCTTGCGCCGATTCAACTTCAGCATTTTCCTTTATCGCAGCCTCGGCAACATCAGCTGCCTCCACAACGTCAACCTTCTCATCCGGCGTCGAATCTTCGGCAACAACCTCGCTAACTTCAGCCGCCGCTTCCGGTTTTTTATTCAAAGATTCCATAAAATCGACAAACCAGTCCTGAGACTTAACGCGGTCAAGATCCGGGTCGGCAAGAATATCGGCGACGACCGGTAAATAGCCCTTGTTTTTAGAGATTTCCAAGGCATTGTGACACCCCTCTTTCTCGCCTCGCAAACCATAAATACAAGCCAGGTTATAAGAAGCCGATCCGGCCTGAATCGCATTGGCTTTTTCGAAATAGCTTTTAGCCCTCCCATACAAACTGTCGCTGGGCTCAACGCCTTTAACACGGGCCAATTCCATATAAGCCACGCCGCCATCCAATGCCGCGCCAAGATAGGCAGCCTCAAGAGTCAGGCAAAAGGAGAATTTAGCAATAGCATCCTGATAAAGATTGGCCGCCTGCTCGCCCTTTTTGGTTCTCGCCTGATGCAACAAAGCCAGTCCCCAATTATATAAAGCCTCGGCAATCAACGGCTCGTCAGCGACAACGTCGGCATAATCCTGATAGACCTTTTTAAACAGTTGATCGGCCGCATGGCCTTCGCTGCTGCGTGCTTCCGTTGTTTGTTTTATCGCAGCTTTCAACTTGGATTTCTTTGATATTGACTCAAAAAACGACATGATTTATCTCTCTTGATTTAGTAATTTATAATCGCGCGCTATAGAATAACAGCTGAGCCGATAACGGCACCATTCAAATGTGTAAATAACACATTACCGACCCACAATAAAGAGAAAATCATGAACGAATCAAACGGTTGCGACATTGCCAGAGAAAAAGTAAATCTGGAAACATCGCAAATTGCCTGGAAGGAACTGCAACGCTTTTTTGCCAACGGCACTGCGGTATTTGTTGCATCAGACCTGGATTTAGTCGATGTGGCCTACCAGTTTTCCATCGACAACAAAGAGCAGGTTGCGTTATGGATGCAAAGCAATCAGGTTGCTCTGGTATCCGATCAACAGGCAATCGACTGGCTTGAGTCTGATGCCGATGTATGGGCTGTTGTTGTAAAGCCTTGGGTATTGGTTCAGGAATAAGCCACGCCGTTTAGGCGCATTTGTCTTAAACCTTCCCCCGCGAACCCGACCTGCCCTTGCCTCTCGCATCACTCCGCTTATTGCCGCCGGCCGGTTTAGCGCCGCGAGCGGCGGCCGGTTTTTTGGTATGCCGGTAATCCTTTTTGCCGGTCGTTTTATTGGGTGCGTTCTTTTTCGGCGCATCCATCACCTTCAGCGAAACGGGCTCGTAACCGGTATCGGCCACCCGCGGAATTTGCCGCTTGAGCAGCTTTTCAATTTCCACCAGCATCCAGGCTTCTTCGGGGCACACCAGCGACAAGGCCTCGCCGCTTGAACCGGCGCGTCCGGTACGGCCGATCCGGTGCACATAATCTTCCGGCACCTGCGGCAAATCGAAATTAACCACATGCGGCAAGTCGTCAATATCCAGTCCGCGCGCGGCAATATCGGTCGCAACCAATACCGAAACCTTGCCGTTTTTGAAATACTCCAGCGCCTTGTTGCGCGCGCCCTGGGTTTTATCGCCATGCAACGCGGCGGTGCGGATGCCGTCCTCGATCAACTGTTTTTCCAGACGATCTGCGCCGTGTTTGGTGCGCACGAATACCAGCACCTGTTTCCAGTTATTGCTGCCGATCAGGTAGGACAATAATTCGCGCTTGTACTCGCGGCCGATACCGTAAACCCGTTCAGAGACATTTTCAGCCGTGGCATTTTGCTTGGCGACTTCAACCTCAACCGGATTGTTCAACAACTGCGCCGCCAGCGATTTGATCGCATTTGGTACGGTCGCGGAAAACAGCAGACTCTGCCGCTTCTTGGGGATCAATGCCATAATCTGCTTAATATCGGGCAAAAAGCCCATATCGAGCATGCGGTCCGCCTCGTCCAATACCAATATTTCCACGTTGGCCAGATTGATATTGCGCTGCTGCACATGATCGATCAACCGTCCCGGCGTCGCCACAACAATGTCGCAGCCCCGGCGTAACTGGCGGGTCTGAATGCCGATGCTCGCGCCGCCGATTACCGCTTCCGCATGCAACGGCAAATGCGCGCCGTACGTTTTTACGCTTTCATAGACCTGCGCAGCCAGTTCACGGGTCGGCACTAGAATCAATGCGCGAACGCGGCGCGGCTTTTGATGCGGGTCATGATTTTCGGCCAGCCGCTGCAATAACGGCAAGGTAAAACTGGCGGTTTTTCCGGTGCCGGTTTGCGCGCCCGCCAACACGTCCTTGCCTTCAAGGATCAAGGGGATGGCTTTTTGCTGTACCGGCGTAGGCGTGACATAGCCCTGATCGGCTACGGCTTTAAGGAGTTCGTCGGCTAAACCGAGCTGGGCGAAAGACATTTTTTAAAATCTCAGGTAAATGGTAAAAGGTGAATGGCTAAGGGCGAAAGGCCTCAGCCGGACGGGGCATGTTGCCCCGTCCCAAACGTTTTGCTTTGGTTAATTTAGTTTAAGCATCGCAGAAACATCAGGAACGTGGTCGCAAACCCAATGCCAAGTCGTTAAGCCATTCATGGTTCGACAGACTCACCACGAACGGCTTAACTTAACGGCATTAGTTACAAATCCCGTCCC
>JBAQYH010000770.1:0-3338 GCA_049299935.1 Methylobacter sp.
ATCCGAAATATCGGAGAAGTCTTCATCTAAAATATCAGCCGTAAGCCCGGCACTTTGAGCAACAAGACATTCATACGTTTTATGCACGTTGGCAACCGACACGGCAACCATAACATCATCACCTACAGCATAAGCTGTACCTGGATCATGTTCCTGATAATCTGCCTCAGGCACTGTTGAGCTGGTCAGAATTGCGTCGGTTATCGGTATTGGAAGAATAAAGTCCATATTATGTCCTCGTGTTTGGCAGGCCTGCGCCTTCCCAGCGATTTAATATTGAAGTGATTTTGTCGGAGTTAGCTTTTGAGTAGAAATTACCCTGTCCAACGTCTTTTCTTAATTCGTTAATTGCGGCCACAACGTCATCATTACTTAATCCCTCAACTTTAGCGGGATAAGGTTTGCGCGGAGAAACAACCAATTCCGTGCCGTGGAGTTGCGCTAAATATCCACTGTCGGGACCAACGGACATACCGCCATCAGCATAAGAAGAAAGACCGGCAAGGGCTTTCTGATATTCAAGATTTGTCGAATAGTTTGCCGGATTGATCGAGCTTTTCTTCTGCTCAAGATAGGAATAATATTCATCTGCCCCTTTGCTCATTTGCATTAAGGCGACATAAGCCGTTTGCCCTGCATCCGAGGCAAGATTTAACGATTCAACCAACGCCCTGTAACCTGATCGAGTTCCCGGCAAATCAAAGCCATACATGGACATTACGTCAGTTAATTGAGATTTAAGTTTTGCTTGTTGCTCGCTATCTGAGAAGAAGGCCTCGTAGTAAACTTGCATACTGTCAGTCAACTTGTCTAAACCACCGGCGATTGTCACAAGAGCCTCGGAAAACTTAATCGCTGCGGGAATAGAACCCTCAAATTTTTGATTTGTCATTTCAAGGTATTTAGCAATTACTTCCCTGTCAGTAATCAATCGAACGGCGGTCTCCATTAAGCCTTCATTTAATTTCTGGTAGCCTTTAAGCATATTTCCAAAGAGTGCTTCGACTGCCGTATCTGAAATATTGGAAATATATTCTTGTAAAGCTTTGTTCATTTCATCGTTGGTCATACCTTGAAGATTAATCTTTGTTGATTCAAAGACATAATTAAGTGCTTTTTGCGTATCGGTTCCAAATTGTTCTGAAAGGTCAACCAACGCTGAACTGAGGTTTTTATAAACAAGCGTCAACATTGAAACAACGCTTTTATCTAAGGCGGCGTAATTAGTATAACCATAAACATCATCACCCTCAAATAGTCCACCTGTTGTGGTTGTAACTCCTGATACATATTGTTTCGCCGCGACAGAACCGCCGTTTAAAATAGAACCGGCAAGCGTTTTTCCAATCTCAATTCCGAACGAGTCAACCGATGTCGTTGTAGTGCCGCCAACAAAACTATCAATAATACTTACTGCGGCATCTTGAGCCCACCCATAAACAGTATCAATTAACTTTATTCCTGTGAGCCCGTTATCAACAACTCCCCATGAAGAAGGATATTGCACGTTGGTATTTATAGAATTTGCCAAATCATTAACGCCCCCCGTCCTGGCAATGGAAGTCACAAGACCGATTATGTTCGTATTAAGGCTTTTGATTTCAGTATAAATACCTGTTAGCTTCGTAAATTCGATGCTGTAAATCTTTTCCAACATATCAAATGAATTGGAAATAGATTCGCTGCCTGTTCCATCCTCCGCGCCTAATACAGTTGATTTCGGCTTATATACGCTTGACGATGCCGTGACGTTGGAGCCGCCGATACTTTGACCAATAGAACCTAATAAGGCACCCATAGCCGCCGCCATTGCCGCAATACGGGCAAATGCGGTGTAGGGATCGCCAAGACCTTGATTCGCTATGGTAGCAACGGCATTGACAACAGCAACGGCCTTTTGAGCCACAAGCATAGCATTGGAAGCCTCTTGCCATGCTTTAGCATCGTTTGAGCCTTCGGCATAAAGTTTACTGATACCGTCAAATGCTGTGCTTAAATCTCCGAATCCATCAGAAATATATCTTGTCTTTTTCTCAAAAAGTTCCTGAGCTAGTTTTCCTTCCGCTTCAGCCGCTTTTGCGTTAGCCGCTGCTTTATCTTTTCCCGCCGCTATTTCCGCGACCCTCACAGCCTCGATATATGCAAGTTGTTTTTCTCTGTAAGTCTCTTCATATCCGGTAATGGTCGAGTAATAATCCGCTTGAATCCCTGCCAAATCCGCCGTTGCATTCGCGTCTAGCATTCCTTTTGTTTTATCGTATTCGCTTTGAGAGATTCCGCCTAATGAATCTGGTTTTTTGCCCTGTTCAAGCAAGGCATTTAAGACAGCCATGTCTTTTGAATATTTATTTGTCACCGCCAGAGTAGGATTAATTGATTCAAGAAGTTGATAATAAGCATTTGTTAAATGCGCCAGTTCGTTCGCCTCTTTTTCCATAGCAGCAGCATTGTCTTCACGGCTTTTTTGAACGGATAAGGTAATAACTCCCGCGTCTTTTTGCGCTTTGGTTTCATCAATTAAGGCATAAGCTGTTGCTCTGATTTTTTCAGGCAGGTCTTTGAATTTTTCCTTCATTTCCTCGGCGGCAATAAGATTTGTTTCAAAATCCTTTCTCATTCCCTCCAAACCGGCCAGGCGTTGATCTCCCTGTAACGCCCTTGCTGTTTGATCCCATTCCTCGCGCAGTTTTAACGCCGCTTTTTCTGTCTCGGTAAGTTCTTTTTTAGTGTTATAGATTGTGCGGCTGCCAGTTTTCCCCATTTTATCAAGAGAGTTTTCAATGCCGTCAAAGGATTTCAGGCTTTCATAATTCGCGCTTGTCCAAGCCATCACGCCATCTTTTGAGTCCAAAATTGACTGTCTGGCGTTGGTTATTGAAGTTGTTATTCCCTCCATAATATTGGCTATCCCGGTTGCTCCTAACTTTTCAGCAACCCAGCCCACGGCGTCCAATAATTTAAACAGCGGAGTCATTAATAAATTTAAGATTTGAAGAATTTTACTTCCCATAGACATGAAGGCAATCGCAACAAGTCCCGCAGATACCTGAAGTGCCTGCATTGTTTTGAGAAAAACGAGTCCAAGAAATTCCTGAATGTCACTCCATTGATTTTTTAATTTAGCCCATTGTCCGGCATAGGTTAAAAGTTCAGCTTGTGCCGATCCGCCAAATCTCTGATTTAACAGTTTTAAAACAGCATCAAATTTTTCCCCTTTTTTTAATGTATCATCAATAATTATTCCGTAACGGCCCAGCATCATTGTGTTGCCTGCATAAGCCTTGCCAAGTAGTTCAGCGGCGGTCGAAACAGTCATGCCCTCGGCTTGTTTAGCTGAT